>JANLUW010000247.1:0-3069 GCA_031363645.1 Rhizobacter sp.
GGTTGGCGCAGGTATTGGGGCGAGCGGTGGCTTGACATGACCGCAACTCGAAACAACGGTGCGATGCGCATGCTCAACAAGGTGCCCGAAGTCAAGCTGTACTTCTGGGTCATCAACATCATGGCCACCACCGTCGGCGAAACAGCGGCCGATCTGCTCAACACCAAGCTCGGTCTCGGCTTGACCAAAACGTCGCTGCTGATGAGCGTGCTGCTGATCTCTGCGCTGGTGTTGCAGGTGCAAACCCGCAAATACGTGCCCCGGGTTTATTGGGTGGCCGTGGTGCTGATCAGCGTGTTGGGCACACTCATCACCGACAACATCACCGATCACTTCCACGTGCCGCTGCAGGTGACCACGGCAATCTTCGCGGCTGCGCTCGCCGCCGTCTTCGCGGTCTGGTGCGCGAACGAGATGACGTTGTCGATCACGACGTTCGGCGACTTGCTGTCGCAGCCGAAAGGCAATGGCGGCTTCGGTCTCGGAACGGTGGGTACCAGCGTGCTTTTTCTGGTCGTCATCACCGCGCTCATCGTCTACATGACCACCGCGCAGCGCAAAGCCTCGGCGGCGATGCCGTTGGACGCCGGCATGCAGGGCGAGTGACCTGGCGTTAAGTCTTGCCTAACTGTGCTCGTGCATCCTCTCGTTGACGCAGGTTGACCTGCCTACGAAGCGGAGAACATGAATGAACGCCCGCGCCACCCTTGCGCTCTTCGATGTGCTCAGAGCGCACGCTTTCATCCGCGGCGAGAACACTTTGGCCGTGGTTTGCGACCGGCCTTTCGACGAGGTCGGCGCGAGTCTTGAAGCGAGCGTCGTCGCCAACGGCTTCGCACTGCTGCCTGTGCACGAGATCGACGAGATGCTGCGCGGCGCCAGCACCCCGCTAGGGCACCGCTCTCGCGTCTACGAAGTCTGCAACGCGGAGCTCGCCGCGCAGTTGCTGCGGCTCGACCCTGGCCTGGCGCACGCCTTGCCAAGTCGCATCGCGATGCACGACCACGGTGGGGTGGTGACCGTGTGCACGCCGATGCCAATCGTTGCGTTGGTCGAGTACTCGCACGCAGCGTCAGTGGCACGGGTCGCGCGGCTATTCGAGGCAAACTTGCAACGCGTGCTGCGCGGCCTGCAGTGAGCAGCGAGCGCTGGTCGGGCATCGGTGTGGCAGCCGAAGGCGTCGAAACTCGGCATCATCGACTGTAGGCACGTCAACTCAAACGCCATCGGCTCGACCCCAACCATAGCCCTCTCGGAGCAACGATCCATGCAATTGACCAACTCGCCAATCGACTCGACCGGCCGCTACACCCGAACTGCGATCGCGCTGCACTGGCTGCTGGCCCTGCTGATCCCGGCCCAGATCGGCCTCGGCTGGTACATGCTCAGTGTCGAGAAAGAACCCGGCAGCGAAACGTTGTTCGCGCTGCACATCTCGATCGGGTTGACGATCGCGTTGCTGCTCGTGCTTCGGGTAGCGTGGCGTGCGGTGCACTCACCTGCGGTGTTGCCGGCGACTCTGGCCTCGTGGGAAGCGAGGGCCGCCCGGCTCAGCCACCTGTTGCTCTATGTGTTGATGGTGCTGCTGCCAGTGACGGGCTACCTGGGTACTTCGTTCAGTGGCGATGCGGTCAGTTATTTCGGCTTGCCGCTGCCGGGCTGGGCGGCCAAGAACGATTCACTCAAGGAACAGTTCTTTACGGTGCATGGTGTCATCGCCTGGGCGCTGGTGGGGCTCATCGCCCTCCACGTGCTCGGGGCCTTCAAGCATCTGCTCAAAGACCGCGATGGGGTCTTCCAACGGATGTGGCCGCGCTGACGGCTCCAACTTTTGAATGGCCAGGTTGAGTATCTGAGTGGCGGTATCGGCGTGGACGTGGCGAAGGCGATCGACAACATCAGCCAGCAATGTCCGCTGACGCTCGAGTTCGCCGTGAAAGACAGAATGAAGGCCGACTTCGTGGCCGACGTGAACGTGATGGTGAGCGATGCCAAGGGGCACACGGCATTGAAGGCGATCGAGAACGGGCCTTTCCTGCTTGCCTGGCTGCAACCTGGCCGTTACACAGTGGACGCTACGTTTGCCGGCAAGACGCTGCACGAAAAGGAGCTGGTGAAGGCGGGCCAACCGGCGAAGCGCTCCTTCGAATGGCCGGATGGCACCGGTGAGAGTCGGTCTTGATGGAGCCGATCGTTCCAGGCGCATCGCCCGTGACCGGGTCGGAGAGAAAGACGCCCGGCAGCGGCCTGTCGGCTCACATCCTGCCCGCCTCGGCCACGATGATCGTGGTGTGCATGATGGTGCTGCCGGACGCGCGCCGGCGCAAGGCGCTGGTCGCAGCCCCAGCGTGATGGGCGGCATCGGGCTGCTCGCTGCGGCCTCGCCGTTCGAGGCCAGCCTCGGGCCATCTGAGGCGACCAAGGCCCGCAGCGGGCCGGTCGCCGCCGGTACATTGGCGATGCGGGTGGGCAGCGCGCACACGGTGTCACGGCGCGGCAAGCCGGTATGACTGATGCGGTGCCGCGACGCCATGGTGCGCGCTGCAGCGCGACGACCCGGCGCTCGCAGACCCGTCGTCGAAGCGTTTCGATCAGCCGCGCGGTTGTCTCAACCCGACGCGATCCATGCGCCCCGACTTTGTCACGGTCGGCATGTTCACCCACCTTGGCTTCTGCATATCGGTCCCCGCGCCTGGACCACGCCGCGTTGAGCGCCGAGTTGCGCGCGCCCGGAGGTTTTCTGTGTCGGTGCCACGGATCCCGCTTCGACGTCGCCGGACGGGTCGCGAAGAACGCGGCGGCGCCGATCGACCAGGTCATTCCCGACTACCGATTCAGCCCGGCGTCACTGCTGACGATCGGCTGAGCGCGCGAGGCCGGGCCAGACCTTGCCGTGACGCAACCAACGCTCTCGCAGCCAGGGTGATTTCAGCTGTGGACCGGCAACGCGTTCAGCGGAATGCGAAGGTAAGAAACGCCGTTCTTGTCCGCTGGCGGCAACTGCCCGGCGCGCACGTTGACCTGGATCGACGGCAGGATCAGCGTCGGCACCTCGAGCGTGGCATCGCG
>JANLUW010000281.1:0-11740 GCA_031363645.1 Rhizobacter sp.
TACCGAGAGCGCCATCATGGACGACCCGCAGCGTGCGCTCGCGACACTCAACAAGCTGAGCAGTCTGGGCTACAAGCTCTCGATCGACGACTTCGGCACCGGCTACTCGTCGCTCGCCTACTTGAAGCGCCTGCCGGTCGACGAGCTCAAGATCGACAAGTCGTTTGTGATGAGCATGGTCGAAGACCTCGACGACGCGAAAATCGTGCGCTCGACGATCGACCTCGCGCACAACCTCGGCCTCACGGTGGTCGCCGAAGGCGTCGAAAGCGCCAAGGTCTGGGACGCGTTGCGCGAGCTCGAATGCGACGAGGCGCAGGGCTACCACATGGGCAAGCCGATGCCGGCGACCGAGTTCAACGCGTGGTCGATGGCTTGGCTTGCGAAGAACCGCCCGCGGCTGCCCGCGGCCTCGGCGTTCATGCTGCATTGATAAGGCATCATCAGCGCCCCTTTGGAGGTGTGACGATGTACTTGCCAGCTCACTTCGAAGAGACCCGCCCCGACGTGCTCCACGCGATGCTGCGCGCCCACCCGCTCGGCCTGCTGGTGACCCAAGACATGGCCGGCGAGATGACCGCGAACAGCGTGCCTTTCGTGCTCGACGTGAACCCGGCCGATCAAGACGGTTGGCCGGGCACCTTGCGTGCGCACGTGGCGCGCGCGAACCCGCTGTGGCGCGAGGCGCGCAGCGACCTGGATTCGCTCGTCGTGTTCCAGGGCGAGCAGGCCTACATCTCGCCGAGCTTCTATGCCAGCAAGGCCGAACATGGCAAGGTCGTGCCCACCTGGAACTACGTCGCCGTACAGGCACGTGGCCGCTTGCGCGCGGTCGACGATGCCGAGTGGTTGCGGGCATTCGTCACGCGGCTGACCGATCGGCACGAGGCACCGCGCAGCGCGCCTTGGACAGTGAGCGACGCGCCCGAGAAATACATCGAGACGATGTTGCGCGCAATCGTCGGCATCGAGATCGTACTCACGTCGCTTACCGGAAAATGGAAAGTCAGCCAGAACCGATCGGCCGCCGACCGTGCCGGCGTGGCCCGGGGTCTGGCTGACGCGGGCATCCGATTTGAGGCATGCTCGACTGCCCTTGCATCCGACCCCGCGCCCGCCCCCGTGCTCGCCACCGATCGAACTTGAACCCTCACGCGAACACCGCGCCGCCACTCACCCCCGGCCAGTTCCGCGCCGCGACCGCCGCGGTGATGATGACGATCCTGCTCGCCGCGCTCGACCAAACCATCGTCAGCGTCGCGGTGCCGACCATCGCGCGCCAGCTCGGCGGCTTCGAGTGGATGGCCTGGGTGATCTCGGGCTACCTGATCGCCTCCACCGTGGTCACGCCGCTGTACGGGCGCTTGAGCGATCAGTTCGGCCGGCGCCGGGTGATGACGGTCGCGATTCTGATTTTTCTGCTCGCGTCGGTGGCGTGCGCGCTCGCACAGACCTTGCCGCAACTCGTGCTCGCGCGCGTGCTGCAGGGCGTGGGCGGCGGCGGGTTGATCGCAACCGCGCAGTCGGTCGTCGCCGACATCGTGCCGCTGCGCGACCGCGGCCGCTACCAGAGCTACATCAGCATCGTCTGGGCGGTCGCGAGCATGCTCGGGCCGGTGGTCGGCGGCGTGCTGACCGAGTACCTGTCGTGGCCGTGGATCTTTTGGATCAACCTGCCGGTCGGCCTGCTCGCGCTCGCGCTGGTGCACCACTCGCTCGAGGCCCTGCCGGCGCACTTGCCTGCCGCGCGTGCGAATGCGCGCATCGACGGCGTCGGCGCGCTGCTGCTGCTCGGCGGGTTGACCGCGCTGCTGATACCGATCACGCGCGTCGGCCAGGGCACGGTCTGGAGCAACGCGTGGAACCTGATCGGCTGGGCCATCGCCGCGGCGCTGCTGGTGGTGTTCGTGCTGCAGCAACGCCGGCACCCGAACGCGATCGTGCCGATGTCGTTGTTCAAGAACCGCACCGTGGTCGCGTGCTGCGCGTTGCTGTTCATCTGCTTTTTCAACTTCATCGCGATGTCGGTGCTGGTGCCGCTGCGGCTTCAATTGAGTGCGGGCTTCAGTGCCGCCGATGCTGCGCTGCGGCTCATGCCGTTGACGCTCGCGATCCCGGCCGCCGCGTTCGCGAGCGGGCGTTGGCTGAGCCGCACCGGCCGCGTGCTGCCGATGCAGCGGCTCGGCGCAGGGCTGGTGCCGCTGGCGCTGCTGACGATGGGGCTCGTTGGCCCGACCGGCGCGGTCGCGGTGCTTGCGCTGATCGTGCTCGGCGTCGGCATGGGGCTGCAAATGCCGACCACGCTGATCACGGTGCAGCAGTCGGTGGCGCGCGACCAGATCGGCACGGTCACGGCACTGACCGCTTTTTTTCGCCAGCTCGGCGGCGCGATCGGCATCGCAGTGTTGAGCTCGGTGGTGCTGTTGCAATTGCGCGGGCACTTGCCGGCCGGCGTGACATCGCTCGACGGCGAAGGCCTCGGGCAGTTGCTCGATGCATCGCGCGGCGGGCAGGCGGCGGGCAGCGACGCGGCATTCGCGCAGGTGATGTGGCTGGCCGCGGCAATGTCGATGCCGTCGCTCTGGTTCGTCAGGCGCCTGCCCGACCTGCGTTTGCACGACGCGCCGGCTGCGTCGAAGGCGCCGGTCGCTGACCGGTGACCCGGGTGTCTCGCAAAGGGTTTGGTACAACGACCGCATGCCAATTCCAAACACCAAATTTTTTAATGCCCTCGGCGTGAGCCTGACCTTGCTCAGCGCTGCACTCGCGCACGCCGCTTCGAAGGTCGAAGACACCATGGCCCAGCGCATGCAGGCCTGCACCGGCTGCCACGGCCCGCAGGGGCGCGCGGCGAGCGATGGCTACTACCCGCGCATCGCGGGCAAGCCGGCCGGCTACCTTTACAACCAGCTCGTGAGTTTTCGCGATGGGCGTCGCCACTACGCGCTGATGACCAACCTGCTCGCGCCGCTGACCGACGACTACCTGCGCGAGATCGCCGCGCACTTCGCCAGCCTCGATGTGCCGTACCCACCGCCGCAACCGGCGACCACCAGCGTCGACCTGCTCACGCGCGGAGAAACGCTGGTGCTGCGCGGTGACGCAGCGCGCAAGATCCCCGCCTGCGTGCAATGCCACGGCGCAGCCCTGATGGGCGTGGCCCCGGCCATCCCCGCGATCGTCGGCATGCCGCGCGATTACCTCAACGCGCAGCTCGGCGCGTGGCGCACCGGCAGCCGCCACGCCAACGCGCCCGACTGCATGGCGCAGGTGGCGCAAGCACTCGCGCCGGGTGACATCAGCGCGTTGTCGCAGTGGCTCGCGGCGCAACCGGTGGCCGCGGGTGCGAAGCCGGCCGCGGCGTTGCCCGACCCGTTGCCGATGCCGTGCGGCGGCATGGCACCGACAGGCAGCAAGCCATGAAGCGCGCGCTGATCCGCATCGCGCTGGTGCTGCTCGGACTCGGCTTGATCGGCATCGCCAGCGTGCGCTGGTTGAACGAGCGCGGCGAAGAGTCGGTTACCAGCGGATCGGTTTCGTCAGTCGCCTCGACCCCGGCACTGGTCGCACGCGGCGCCTATCTCGCGCGCGCCGGCAACTGCATGGGCTGCCACACCGTGCAAGGCGGCGTGGCTTATGCCGGCGGCCGCGGTGTGCCCACGCCGTTCGGCACCATCTACGCGCCCAACCTCACGCCCGATGACGCCACGGGCCTCGGCGCGTGGTCGCAGGCCGAGTTCTGGCGC
Source organism: Rhizobacter sp. (assembly GCA_031363645.1). GTDB lineage: Bacteria > Pseudomonadota > Gammaproteobacteria > Burkholderiales > Burkholderiaceae_C > LMDS01. The sequence continues at coordinate 3,747 of JANLUW010000281.1, forward strand.
GCGCTGCACAACGGCCGCGCGCGCGACGGCCGGCTGCTCTACCCCGCGTTCCCGTACCCGAACTACACCCGCATCACACGCGACGATTCAGACGCGATCCACGCCTATCTGCGCAGCCTGCCTCCGGTGGTGCAGGCGAACAAGCCGCACGAGCTTCCGTTCCCGTTCGACCAGCAAGCCGCGCTCGCGGTCTGGCGCGCGCTCTACTTCCGCGCGGCCGAACCGGCCGAGCCGTCGACCCGTGAGGCCGACGCAGCGCGCGGCGCCGAGTGGCAGCGCGGCGCTTATCTGGTCGAAGGCCTGGGCCATTGCAACGCCTGCCACGCCAGCCGCAACGCGCTTGGCGCAACCCGCAACACGCTCGACCTCGCCGGTGGGCTGATCCCGGTGCAAAACTGGTATGCGCCCTCGCTCACGTCGGCCAATGAAGCGAGCGTGGCGGGGTGGGACACCGGGCACGTCGTCGCGCTGATGCGCACCGGCATTTCGGCGCGCGGCTCCGTGTCAGGGCCGATGCGCGAGGTCGTGGCCGGGAGCACCCAGCACCTGACCGAGCCCGACCTGCGCGCGATGGCCTTCTACCTCAAAGCGTTGCCGCAAACCGCGGCCGAAGTCGCACCCGCGCGAGCAATGCCAAGCCCCTCGCCCGACAGCCCCGGCGGTAAGCTCTACGAGCAAAACTGCGTGCAATGCCACGGCGAGCAAGGCGAAGGCGTGGCCGGCGCGTACCCGGCGCTCGCCGGCAGCCGCGCGGTGACGATGCCCGTGACGGTCAACCTCGCCCACATGGTGCTCGAAGGTGGCTTCCCGCCCGCCACCGCCGGCAACCCCCGCCCCTACGGCATGCCGCCGTTCGCCACGGTGCTCAGCGATGTCGAGGTGGCTCAGCTGCTGAGCCATCTGCGCGCCAGCTGGGGCAATCACGCTGCGCCTGTGTCAGCACTCGACGTGGCGCGGTCGCGTGGGGTGAGGTAGGGCCCGCGGGCGCGGTGATGCCGCGCCCGCACCGGACCCCGCAGGCTACCCCTTCACGAACGCGAGCAAGTCCTTTGTGAACCGTTCCTTGTGCGTCGCGAACAACCCGTGCGGGGCGCCGTCGTATTCGATCAGCGTCGAGTTCGCAATGCCCTTCGCGGCGGCGCGGCCGGCGGCGTCGATCGGCACGATCTTGTCGTCGGTGCCGTGAATGATCAACGTCGGTACCGTGAACGCTTTCAGGTCAGGGCGGAAGTCGGTGGTCGAGAAGGCCTTCGCGCAGGCGAGCGTGGGCTTCAGGCCAGCCTGCATCGAGACCGAGCGCGCCCATTCGAGCATCTCGGCGCTGGCCGGGTGCGAGACCAGGCTGACGCCGAAAAAGTCTTTGAAGAAACCGGCGAAGAATTTGGCGCGATCTGCGTTCATGCCCTGGGTCATCTCGTCGAACACCGATGGATCGGTGCCGTCGGGGTTGTCGGCGGTCTTGAGCATGAAGGGCACGACCGACGAGATCAGAGCTGCCTTGATCACGCCCTTGCCGGCATGGCGCGACATGTAGCGCGCGATCTCGCCGCCGCCCATCGAGAAGCCGACGATCGTGGCGTCTTTCGCGCCGGTTTGCTCGATCACGTTGGCAAGATCGTCGGCGAGGGTGTCGTAGTCGTAGCCCGTCCATGGTTGCTCCGAGCGGCCGAAGCCGCGGCGGTCGTAGGCGATGGCGCGGTATCCGGCGTCGGCGAGCGCCATGGCTTGGTCGTCCCAGCTGTCGGCCGAAAGCGGCCAGCCGTGGGTCAGGAGCACCGGGCGGCCGCTGCCCCAGTCTTTGACGTAGAGCTTGGTGTTGTCTGTGGCGGTCACGTAAGTCATCGAGTCTTCCTTTCGGGATGGATGGGACGGTGACTGAGTATTCGCAGCGCGAGGCCCGAAGCCTGTAGGACTGACCACGGTTTGGCCTGTCGGCCGTTTCTGGCTCGTGTCGCTGCACTTGTCCTACGCCGAGGCGCGGGCTTCGCTTCTGCTGCTACGAAGCGCGATGCCGAGAATCTGTTACGTCGGGTGGCGAGGCGCAAATGAAAATTGGAACGGGTGCCGATGGGCAAGATTTGCGCGCTGGGTCGCCGGCAGACGACACGCTGCGGCGCCTGCTGCTCGCTGCAGGCGGCGGTTGCCACGCCTCGTTCGCACAGCTGTACGAGCACACCCATCGCCGGATCCTCGGCATCGTGCTGCGCACGGTTCGGCATCGCGCCGAGGCCGATGAGGTGTTGCAGGAAATCTATGTGAAGGTCTGGTCGCGCGGCAGCCAGTTCGACCCGAACCGGGGCCTCGTCATCTACTGGCTGGCGAGCATTGCGCAACGCGCCGCGATCGACACGCTGCGGCGCGCATCGAGCCGCCCGCGCGAGGTGAATGACGGCGAAGGCGAACTCGACCCGTGCGACCGCTTCGCGTCGCCCGACCTCGGCCCGGCAGGCGAATTCGAGCGCTCCGAAACCCGGCGAGTCGTCAGCGCGCAGCTGCTGGCCTTGCCAGCCGAGCAGAGAGAGAGCCTCGCGCTGGCTTTCTTCGAAGGACTGACCCACGCAGAAATCGCGCTCCGGCTGGCGTGCCCATTGGGCACGATCAAAAGCCGGATTCGGCGCGCGATGATGGCGCTGCAGCCGGGGCTGCTGGCGGCGCAGTGACGCGCTGCGGTCAAAACGGGATGTCGTCGTCCATGTTGTCGAAGCCGGTCGATGCCGCCTTCGGTGCGGTGCGCTGCGCGGGCGCTTGTTGTGGGCGCGAGGCCGGGGCGGCTGCGGAACGCTGCGGTGCGGCGCGCTCGCTGTAGCCGCCGCCACCTTCATCGTCACCACCGCCACCGCCCGCACCCTGGCGGCTGCCGAGCAGCTGCATCACGTCAGAAATGATCTCGGTGGTGTAGCGCTCGACGCCTTCCTTGTCGGTCCACTTGCGGGTCTTCAGGCGGCCTTCGAAATACACCGAGCTGCCTTTCTTGAGGTACTCACCCGCGATCTCGGCCTGCCGATCGAAGAGCGAGACGCGGTGCCATTCGGTCTCTTCCATCTTCTCGCCGGATTCTTTGTTCTTCCACTGCCGGCTCGTGGCAACCGTGACGTTGCAGATCGCGCTGCCGCTGGGCATGTAGCGAACCTCGGGATCTTTACCGAGGTTACCGATGATGATGACTTTGTTGATCGAGGCCATGGTCGAACTCCGCGCTGAATTTGAAGGCTAAATTTAAAGGCTGGCTGCAATTATGGCGCCCGGGCCCCGCCGCCGAACCCCCTCGCAAGCGGGGCGATCGGGTGCCCTCTGGGGTGCCCACCAAAGGGTGAGCCGAGCGCGCCGGAGGCGTCCCGTACCATCGCGACTTTGCCGCTGGCCCGCCCCTTGAGTTCACCCGCTCCTTCTTCACCCGACACTATCTTGCACGACGTGTTCGGCTACAGCGCTTTTCGCGGTGCGCAGGCCGAGATCGTCGACCACGTGATCGCGGGCGGTGACGCGCTGGTGCTGATGCCCACCGGCGGCGGCAAGAGCCTGTGCTTTCAGGTGCCGGCGATCGCGCGACACCGGCGCGACCAGGGCGTGGCTGTGGTCGTCAGCCCGCTGATCGCGCTGATGCACGACCAGGTCGGCGCGCTGGATGAAGCCGGCGTGCACGCCGCGTTTCTCAACTCGTCGCTGACGTTGGATGAGACCCAGAAGATCGAGCGCGAGATGATGGGCGGCCGGCTCGTGCTGCTCTACGTCGCGCCCGAACGGCTGACGACGCCGCGCATGCTGGCGCAGCTCGATTCGCTCGAGGAGCGCGGCCTGCTGAGCCTGTTCGCAATCGACGAGGCTCACTGCGTGAGCCAGTGGGGTCACGACTTCCGCGAAGACTATCTGGCGCTCAACGTGCTGCACGAGCGCTATCCCGGCGTGCCGCGCATTGCACTCACCGCGACGGCCGACGACTTGACCCGCGCCGACATCATCAAACGGCTGGCGCTGGAAGACGCACGCGTCTTCATCAGCAGCTTTGACCGGCCGAACATCCGCTACGCCGTGGTCGAGAAAGACGACGCACGCAAGCAACTGCTGCGCTTCATACAAGACGAGCACGAGGGCGAGGCCGGCATCGTGTATTGCCAGTCGCGCAAGAAGGTCGACGAGACAGCAGCTTGGCTGCGCGGCGAGGGCATCACGGCGCTGGCCTATCACGCCGGGCTCGACGCCGATGTGCGCCGCAAGCACCAGGACAAGTTCCTGCGCGAAGAAGCGATCGTGATGGTTGCGACCATCGCGTTCGGCATGGGCATCGACAAGCCCGACGTGCGCTTCGTCGCCCACATGGACCTGCCGAAAAACATCGAGGCCTACTACCAGGAGACCGGCCGTGCCGGCCGCGACGGCCAGCCCGCCGACGCGTGGATGGCTTACGGCCTGGCCGATGTGGTGAACCAGCGCCGCATGATCGACGAGAGCCCGGCGCACGAAGAATTCAAGCGCAACCAGCGCGGCAAGCTCGACGCGCTGCTCACGCTCGCCGAAGCACACGACTGCCGGCGCGTGCGCCTGCTCGCGTACTTCGGTGAAGACAGTTCGCCGTGCGCCGCCTGGCAAAACGCTTGCGACAACTGCCTGCAGCCGCCCGCCACCTGGAACGCGACCGAGGCCGCGCGCAAGGCGCTGAGTTGCATCTACCGCTTTCATCAGCAAGGCGGGCAGCGTTACGGTGCCGGCCACTTGATCGACGTGCTGCGCGGCAAGGCGACAGAGAAGGTCGAGCAGCGCGGCCACCAGAGCCTGAGCACCTTCGGCATCGGCGCCGACGTGAGCGAGGCGCAATGGCGCGTCGTGCTGCGCCAGTTGATCGCGCTCGGTTACCTGCGCACCGAGGGCGAATACAACACGCTCGAACTCACGCCGACCGCGCGCGAGGTGCTGCGCGGTGATGTGCAGATGCTGTTGCGCGAGGCGAGCGAAGCGCCGAAGCGCGCTGGCGGTGGCGGTGCAAGAGTGGGCGCCGGCAAGCCGACAGGCACGCGCGGCGCGCGCAGCAAAGACAAAGTGCCGCCGATCCCGCTCGACGCGGAAGGCATTGCACGCTTCGAGTCGTTGAAGGAGTGGCGCGCCGAAGTGGCGCGAGAGCACAACCTGCCGGCCTACATCGTGTTCCACGACGCCACGCTCGCCGAGATGGCGCAGGCCATGCCCGACTCGCTCGATGCGCTCGGGCAGATCAGCGGCGTGGGCGCGAAGAAGCTCGAGGCGTACGGGCGCGAGATTTTGCGGGTGCTGTCGAGCTGAGCGTGAGGTCGTTTGGGCGGGGGGTCGAGCCACTTGCAAGGTACTCGGCCGTTATCATGTCCGGTTTTGCGCGACTCCCAGATGCCCGCCCCTGCCGAACCCAACGCCGCGACTGAAACGATGCTTGACGCGCCGCCGAGTCGCGCCCAGCAATCCGAAGTCGCGAACGCGATTCGCGTTCCGTCATCAGAAGTCGCAAACGCGATTCGCGTTCGCGGTGCCCGCACGCACAACCTGAAAAACATCGACGTCGACATCCCGCGCAACCAGCTCGTGGTGATCACCGGCCTGTCGGGTTCGGGCAAGAGCTCGCTCGCGTTCGACACGCTGTACGCGGAGGGCCAACGGCGCTACGTCGAAAGTCTGTCGGCGTACGCGCGGCAGTTTTTGCAGTTGATGGACAAGCCCGACGTCGACGTCATCGAAGGCCTGAGCCCTGCCATCAGCATCGAGCAGAAAGCGACCTCGCACAACCCGCGGTCGACCGTCGGCACCGTCACCGAAATCCACGATTACATACGACTGCTGTACGCGCGCGCTGGCACACCGTACTGCCCCGATCACCACCTGGCGCTGCAGGCTCAGTCGGTGAGCCAGATGGTCGACGCCGCGCTCGCGCTGCCCGAAGAGACCAAGCTGATGATCGTGGCGCCCGTCGTGCGCGACCGTAAGGGCGAGTTCACCGAACTCTTCGCCGACATGCAGGCGCAGGGCTACATCCGCTTTCGCGTCGACGGCACCGCGTACGAAGCGGCTGACGTGCCCAAGCTCAAGAAGGCCGAGAAACACGACATCGATGTCGTGATCGACCGCGTCAAGGTGCAACCGGGTTTGCAACAACGATTGGCCGAGAGCTTCGAGGCCGCGTTGCGCATCGCCGATGGCCGCGCGATGGCGCTCGAGATGGACACGGGCAAGGAGCATCTCTTCTCCAGCAAGTTCGCCTGCCCAGTGTGCAGCTATTCCTTGAGCGAGCTGGAGCCGCGACTGTTCTCGTTCAACTCGCCGGTCGGCGCCTGCCCGACCTGCGACGGCCTCGGCCACACGACCGTGTTCGACGCCGACCGCGTCGTCGCCTTCCCGTCGCTCAGCCTCGCGAGCGGCGCGGTCAAGGGCTGGGACCGGCGCAATGCGTACACGTTCTCGCTGCTTGAGAGCGTGGCCAAGCATTGCGCGTTCGACATCGACACCGCGTTCGAGGAGTTGCCGGCGACCGCGCAAAACGTGTTGCTGCGCGGCTCGGGCACGACCGACATCGAGTTCGTCTACGAAGCAGAAGGTGCACGCGGAAAGCAGCGCATCGTCAAACGATCGCACCCGTTCGAAGGCATCTTGCCGAACCTGGCACGGCGTTTTCGTGAGACCGATTCGGCCGCGGTGCGCGAAGATTTGATGCGCTACCAGAGCGCCAAGCCGTGCCCCGATTGCGACGGCACGCGGCTGCGGCGCGAGGCGCGCAACGTGTTCCTCGTCGACTCGACCAACGCGGTCAAAGAACCGATCTTCCGCGTCGAGCACTTCACGTTGCGCGACTGCCTCGCGTACTTCGAGACGCTCAAGCTGCAGGGCGCGAAGGCCGAGATCGCCGACAAGGTCGTGCGCGAGATCCGCTCGCGCCTCAAGTTCTTGAACGACGTGGGCCTCAACTACCTGAGCCTCGACCGCAATGCCGATTCCCTCTCGGGCGGTGAGTCGCAGCGCATCCGCCTGGCCTCGCAGATCGGCTCGGGGCTGACCGGCGTGATGTACGTGCTGGACGAGCCCAGCATCGGCCTGCACCAGCGCGACAACGAGCGCCTGATCGGCACGCTGCGCCACCTGCGCAACATCGGCAACAGCGTGATCGTGGTCGAGCACGACGAAGACGCGATCCTCGCCGCCGACCACGTGATCGACATGGGCCCGGGCGCCGGCGTGCACGGCGGCCGCGTGATGGCGCAAGGCACAGCGGCTGAGGTGGCGGCGAACCCGAATTCACTCACTGGCAAGTACCTGTCGGGCGCGCTGCGGATCGCTGTGCCGAGCAAGCGCCACACGCTCGCCGACACAACCGAGCCGCAGGTTCTGCGCATCGTCAACGCGCGCGGCAACAACCTGCAAAACGTCAGCGTCGAAATCCCGGTCGGCCTGTTGACCTGCGTGACCGGCGTGTCGGGCTCGGGCAAGAGCACGCTCGTCAACGACACCCTGTACGCGACCGTCGCGCGCAAGCTCTACAACAGCCACGCCGAGCCCGAGCCGGTCGACACCATCGAAGGGCTCGATGCGTTCGACAAGGTCATCAACGTCGACCAGAGCCCGATCGGCCGCACGCCGCGCAGCAACCCGGCCACCTACACCGGCATGTTCACGCCGATCCGCGAATTGTTCGCCGAGATGAACACCGCCAAAGAGCGCGGCTATGGCCCGGGGCGCTTCAGTTTCAACGTGGCCGGCGGCCGCTGCGAAGCGTGTCAGGGTGACGGCGTGCTCAAGGTCGAGATGCACTTCCTGCCCGACGTGTACGTGCCCTGCGACGTGTGTTTCGGCAAACGCTACAACCGTGAAACGCTCGAGGTGCTTTACAAGGGCAAGAACATCACCGAGGTGCTCGGCCTCACCGTCGAAGACGCGCATGCGTACTTCAACGCCGTGCCCAACATCGCGCGCAAGCTGCAGACGCTGCTCGAGGTAGGTCTGGGCTACATCCGCCTGGGTCAAAGCGCGACCACGCTGAGCGG
>JANLUW010000287.1:0-5517 GCA_031363645.1 Rhizobacter sp.
CAGCACGAAGATGCTTTCCAACCCGACCGCTCTCGCGCGCTGCTCGACGCGCTTCAGGATGCGCTCGCCGTCACCCTGGCTCTGCACTTGCGGCGAGACGGTCAACGCGGCCATCTCGGCGGTCCTGGCTTCTGGGTACGGGTAGAGCGCGGCGCAGCCGAAAATCACGCCATCGTGTTCGATCACGGTGTAGTGGCCGATGTCGCGCTCGATTTCGGTGCGGCTGCGTTTGACAAGCGTGCCGTCTTGCTCAAAGGGTTCGATCAACTGAAGCACGCCGCCGATGTCGTCCGACGTCGCTTCGCGAAGGCTCTCCAACTTTTCGTCGACCACCATCGTGCCGATGCCGTCGTGCGTGAACACTTCCATCAGCAGTGCGCCGTCCATTGCGAACGGCAGGATATGGCTGCGTTCGACGCCACCGCGGCAGGCCTTGACGCAATGTTGCAGGTAAAAGGCCGGGTCGGTCGGCCGCTCGGGCCGTGGCATCGCGGCGAGCAGCTTCTCGGCATCGGCGAGTGCGAGCTCGGTGTCGATCGGGCTCTCGAGGTCGCTCGGATCCTCATGAATGCCCGGCACCTCGGTGATGAACAGCAGTTTGTCGGCCTGCAATGCGATCGCGGTGCTGGTGGCCACGTCTTCCATCGTCAGGTTGAAGGCCTCGCCGGTGGGCGAGAAGCCGAACGGCGAGAGCAGCACCATCGCGCCGATGTCGATCGCGCGGCGAATCGCAGAGCCGTCGACCTTGCGCACCACGCCGCTGTGAATGAAGTCGACACCGTCAACGATGCCAACCGGCCGTGCCGTCAAGAAGTTGCCCGACACCACACGCACGATCGCGTTTGCCATCGGCGTGTTCGGCAGGCCTTGCGAGAACGCGGCCTCGATCTCGAAGCGCAATTGGCCCGCGGCTTCCTGTGCCGAATCGAGCGCTACCGCATCGGTGATGCGCAAGCCGTGGCTGTAACGCGCCTCGTGGCCCTTCGAACGCAGTTGCTCGTTCACCTGCGGCCGAAAGCCGTGCACCAGCACCAGCTTGATGCCCATCGCATGCAGGATCGCGAGGTCTTGCGCGAACGGACTCAGCTTGCCCGCGGCGATCAGCTCGCCCGTGATCGCGACCACGAAAGTCTTGCCGTGATACGCATGGATGTGCGGCGCCACGGTGCGAAACCAGGGCACGAAGGTGTGGGGAAAAACAAGGCTCACGGCGCGTTGCAATCGCTTAGACGATGGGAGAAAAAAGGAGGGCGAAGAAGAGACGGACCGACGAGGCCGAGCGGCAATTCTGTCATGCGACGAGCGTGCCGCGGCATGCCCGCCAGCCTGCGTCAGGGCAGCGGCCAGGCGAGCGGGTGCGTGCCCGGTGGCACCGAGGGCCGCGCCCAACGTGCCGGCGTGTGCGAGAACTCGGCGGCGTGGCGCATGGCGGTGAGCTCGCCGTAGCCGGACGGCGTGGTTTCCATCAGGCCGGTGAAGTCGGCCTGCGGTGCATCGATGCCGTGCGCGACGCGGCCGAGTTCGCGCAGCCATTGCCCGGTGCGCGCGAGCGACACCCGCACCTGCCAGCTGCCGCCTTCGACTCGCTGGCGCAGCAGCGCAACTTGCGCGCCGAACGCAATAAGGAAGCCGGTCGCCATGTCGAGAAGCTGCACCGGGAAGGCTTGGGGCTGGGTCGACGCGGCGGCGCGTGCTTCGGCGTCGTTGAAGCCGGTGGCGCTCTGCACCAGCGAATCGAAGCCACGTCGACTGCCCCACGGCCCGATCTCGCCGTAAGCCGACAGCGCAACCACTACGATACCTGGGCGCACCGTGGCCAGATCGGCGGGTGCGAACCCGAGCTCGGCGAGCGCACCTGGCCGATAGCCCTGCACGAAGACATGCGCGTCGCGCAGCACCGCGCGCAGGCCGTCGCGGCCTTGGGCCCCGCGCAGGTCGGCGAGCGCGGACAGCTTGCCGCGGCTGGTGTCGATGATGGCCTCGATGTTCGGCAGGGTCGGTGAGTTCACGAGCATCACCTCGGCACCATAGGCCGAGAGCGTGCGGCCGCCGACCGGGCCGGCGAGGATGCGTGTCAGGTCGAGCACGCGCAGGCCGTGCAGTGGGCGCGCGTCGAGCGGGAGCGCGGGCCATGACAGCTGCGGCGCGTCGCCGATCTTCTCGATCTCGACCAGCGTTTGCGCGGCGATTGCAGCGCTTTGGGGATGCGCATCCCACTCGTCGAATGTGCGCACCGCGGCGACGACCAGGCCAACGGTCGCTGCAGCATCCTCGAACTCGAATGCTTGCCTTTCGCGCAACGCCGCAGCAACCGATTCGCGTGGCGTGCCGGCGCCGACCGGCAGGCCCAACAGGCGCAGCACGCCGTCGCGGTGGTGCGCGAAGTTGGTGTGCAGGCGCACCCAGCGGCCATCACCGCATTCGTACAGGCCCGCGAGGTGGTCCCAGAGCTGCGGCGTGCGGCCGTCGATCGTGAAGCCGCAGGCACATTCGAGCGCTGCATGCCGCATGTCGACGCGCACCTGCTGGCGCAAGCCGTTGCGCTGTGCGCCGATCTGCGTGGCGGCGAGAGCCGCCGCTGCGAGGGTCACTTGTGCGGCAGTGCCGAGAGCGAACGAGGAGCGCAGCACCGGGTCGCTGCCGGTCAGTGTGATGTCGGCAAGTGCACTGGTCGGCAAACCCGCCGCGCGCCATATCGGCTCCATTGCAGTCGACCGTGTCATGCGGTCAGGCAGCCGATGCCATGGCTCAGCGCAGCCTCAATGCCCGGCCGCGCCGCCGCCCAAATACGCCGCTTTGACGGCAGGGTCGTCACGCAACTTGGCAGCTGGGCCGTGCACCGAGATGCGGCCGTTCTCGAGCACGTAGCCATAGTCGGCCACGGCCAGCGCTGCGGCCGCGAACTGCTCGACCAGCAGCATCGTCACGCCCTCGCTCTTGAGCCGTTCGATGATGCGGAACACCTCGGCGACCAAGATCGGCGCGAGGCCCATCGAGGGTTCGTCGAGCAGCACGACCTCGGGGTTGAGCATCACGGCGCGCGCCATCGCGAGCATCTGCTGTTCGCCACCCGACAAGGTGCCGGCGAGCTGCTCACGCCGCTCTTTCAAGCGCGGGAACAAGTCGAGTGCGCGCTCGAGGTCGCCTTTGACGTCGCCCTTGGGCCGTGCGCCGGTCAAGCGCGGGAAGGCGCCTAGCGTCAGGTTGTCGGTGACGGTCATCGTCGCAAACACGCGCCTTCCCTCGGGAGAGTGCGCGAGGCCGAGCTTGGCGATGTGGTACGACTCGAGCCCCTCGATGCGCTTGCCGTTCAGCGTGATCTCGCCAGCGGTCGCGCTGATCATGCCGCTCACCGCGCGCATCGTCGTCGTCTTGCCGGCGCCGTTCGAGCCGATCAACGTGACGACCTTGCCCTTGGGCACCTCCATCGAGATGCCGTGCAGCACCTGCACCTTGCCGTAGCCGGCGAACAGGTTCGTGATGGTCAACATTTTTGTGTCCGTCGTGCTCATGTTGCCGTTCCGCCCAAATAGGCTTCGATGACCTTTTCGTTCGCCTGCACTGCGGCCGGCACGCCTTCGGCGATCTTCTGGCCGAAGTCGAGCACAGAGACGGTGTCGCACATGCTCATCACCACGTCCATGTGGTGCTCGATCAGGATCACAGTGATGCCGTGGTCGCGAATCTTGCGGATGAAGGTGATCAGCTCCTTGATGTCGGGCGCCGTCAGGCCGGCGGCGGGTTCGTCGAGGAGCAGCAGTTGCGGGTCGAGCGCGAGCGCACGCGCGATCTCGAGCAGGCGCTGCTTGCCGTAGGGCAGGTTGCGCGCTTCCTCGGAGGCGAAATCAGCGAGGCCGACGAATTGCAGCAAGCCCATCGCACGGTCGGCGGCGTCCTTGCTCTCGCGAAGGTACCTCGGCGTGTGCAACGACACATCGAACAGGTTGCTCGCGAAGGTGTGGTGCAAGCCGACCTGCACGTTCTGCAGCGCCGTCATCTCGCCGAACAGTTGCACGTTTTGAAAGGTGCGTGCAATGCCCGACAACGCGATGTCTGACGACGTGCGCCCGACCACCGATTTGCCGACGAACGTCACCGCGCCTGCGGTCGGTTGGTAGATGCCGGTCAGCACGTTCATCATCGTGCTCTTGCCCGAACCGTTGGGACCGATCAGGCCATGGATCGTGCCGCGCTTGATGCTGAGGTCGACGTTGTTCAGCGCCTTTAAACCACCGAATTGCATCAGCACGCCGCTGGCGTTGAGGATCTCGCCGCCGGTGTCGGCTTTCGCGGCGGTCGAGACGGCATCGAAGCCTTTGAGCTGCGCGCCGGTCACTTGGGCATCGGGCGTCGGCCGCTTGATGTTCAGCGCATTGCGCACGAAGCCTACGATGCCGTCCTGCAGGTAGTACACGACGAACAGCATGATCACGCCGAAGATCGAGAGCCGCCAGTCGGTCATCGTCTTGAGCCAGAACGACAGCGCCGCCAACGCAATGCTGCCGACCACCGGAATCACCATTTGTTGCAGCGTGAGGCGCTTGCGCTGGATGCCGATCACCGCGGTCAGCATCACGAGAAGCGCCAGGCCGACCGAGACGTAGCGGAACATCTCGACATCGTCGAGCAGTTTCGGCAGCAGCACGATGATGGCCGCGCCGAGCATCGAGCCGATGCGGCTCTTGCGCCCGCCCATGATCACCGCGAGCAGGAACAACACGGTCAACTCGAAGTTGTACGAGTTCGGCGAGATGTACTGCTCGGAGTAGGCGTAGAGGCTGCCGGCCAGGCCCGCGAATCCGGCACTGATCACGAACGCGTAGACCTTGTAGCGGTAGACCGAGACCCCCATGCAATCGGACGCGACCGGGCTGCCGCGCAGTGCCTCGAACGCGCGCCCGAGGTGTGAACGCAAGATGCGATGCACGACGATCAGCGCCAGCACCATCATCACCGCGCACAGCCAGTAGTACTCGCGATCGTCGAGCACGTGGCCGAACAGCGAAGGCTTTTGCAGCTTGATGCCCATCGGTCCTTCGGTCAGGAAGGTCATCTCGTTGATCAGGATCTGGATGATCGTGCCGAAGGCCAGCGTGACCATCGCGAGATACGGCCCAGAAACGCGCAGCGCTGGTAAGGCCAGCAGCGCGCCGAAACCGGCGGTCACGAGCACGGCAGCCGGCAGCGTGACCCACAGCGGTGCCGCGAGCTTCATCACCAGCACACCGGCGGTGTACGCGCCGACGCCGAACAGCCCCGCGTGGCCGAGCGAGACCTGGCCGGTGTAGCCGACGACGATGTCGAGCCCGAACAGCACGATCGCGTAGATCATGATGGTTTCGAGCAGGTGGATGTAGTACGGGTTGTGAAAGAAGACCGGGAAAAGCGCCAGGGCGACGACGCCGACGACGCCGAGCACGAGTTGATTTCGCTTCATACTTTTTTGATCGCAGTCTTGCCGAAGAGGCCCGCCGGCTTGACCGCCAGCACGATCAGCAGCAGCACCAGGCCGGGAAC
>JANLUW010000348.1:0-1789 GCA_031363645.1 Rhizobacter sp.
GACGGCAGCATTTCCTTCGAGCCCGGCCAAGGCGCCGAGCTGGCCACGCCCGTGGGCGAGGTGCCGAAAGTCGGTCGCAACGACCCGTGCCCGTGCGGCAGCGGCAAAAAGTACAAGCAGTGTCACGGCCGGCTGGCTTGATCGCCGACTGACCTTCCGTCGGCCGTCCGGCAACGCACGCGCCGAGCATGCCAAATTCAATTGGGTGAGCGTTATGCTTCACGCATGATCGATAGCGTGATCTCGGAATCGGGCGTGCGGCACGAATTGCTGCGCCTGGCATCGACCAATTCGGCGCGCAGCGTGGTGCTGCAGGTGATCTCTGTGGTCGTCATCGCCTCGATGGGCCTGCATGCGAATCGGCCCGTCGCGGCGGCTGCGGTCACCGTAATCGGCGTGGCCGTCGCGGTGTGGCGGCTGCTGATCTCACGCCGCTTTGCACAGGAGCGCGTCGGCCTGATGCGCCTGCAGCAGGAGCTCGAAGGCAACGCAGCGCTTTCTGGCGCGTTGTGGGCTGTGGCCACGCTGTTCATCTACCCCGCGTTGCACGGCACGCTCGGCACCACTTACGTGGGCATGGTGTTTGGATCGATCACGGTCGCCGCGTTTTTCATGACCCTGGTGGGCCGCTCGTTCCCGATTCTGTCGAGCATCCAGCTCGGCGCGCTGATCGCCGTCAGCCTGGGCAGCGAGGTCGTGCGGTCGTTACCGCTCGCGTTGTTGTCGGTGATCTTCGGCGCCACGGTGTACCGCGCCGCGCGCGAGTTCAGGACCACTGCCACCCGCGCTTTCCAGCACAGCCGCGAGGCCGATGAGGCAAACGCCTCGCTGCAGCGCGCCAAGGAGCTGGCCGAGTCGGCCAACATGGCAAAGTCGCAGTTTCTGGCCACGATGAGCCACGAGATTCGCACGCCGATGAACGGCGTGCTCGGTGCGCTCGAATTGCTGCGTCGTTCGCCGCTCGACACCGATCAGCGGCGGCTCGTGCGCACGGCGTCGTCGTCGGGCGCCTCGTTGATGACGATCCTGAACGACGTGCTTGATCACTCCAAGATTGAGGCGGGCAAGTTGAACCTGACTCAAGCGCCTTTTTCACTGCACACGCTGTCGGTTTCGGTGATCTCGCTGTTCCGCGGCAATGCCGAGAGCAAGGGGCTCAAGCTCACGCTCGATCTGGAACCTGACGTCGAGGAATGGGTGCTCGGCGACGCGCAACGTTTGAAACAGGTGCTTCTGAACCTGGTCGGTAACGCGATCAAATTCACCGAGCGCGGTGAGATCGTGCTGCGGATAGCGCCGCAGCGCGCCGCGACAGGCCTCGCGGGCGTTGCCATTGAGGTGCGGGACACCGGCATCGGCATTCCGCCGGAGGCGCTCGAGGGCTTGTTCCAGCCGTTTCACCAGGTCGACGGCACGCGCAGCCGGCGGCGCGGAGGTACGGGGCTGGGCTAGGCCATCAGCCAGCGCATCGTCGAGGCGATGGGCGCCAAGATCGAGGTCAAGAGCCGCGTCGGGCAAGGCTCCCGGTTCCGGTTCGGGTTGACGCTGGAATCCGACCGTGCCTCGGTGCACGCGCCGCAGGCCGACTCTTCGCTCGGCGGCCTCGACGGTGACTCCACGCTGATGGGCAGCGTGCTTGTCGTCGAAGACAACGACGTGAACCGGATGATCGCGCGCGAAGTTCTGCAGTCGCTCGGGCTGAGCGTGCTCGAAGCCAGCGACGGCCGCGAGGCACTGGTGCAGCTGGAATCGCACAGCGTCGACGTGGTGTTGATGGATTGCCAGATGC
>JANLUW010000379.1:0-3859 GCA_031363645.1 Rhizobacter sp.
CCCGGCGTCTTGCGCGGCACGCTCGCGCAGGATCGGAAAATAGTTGTAGACAACTTCGATGTCACGCGCAACAAAGTCGCGGTCCCGCCGCGTGTAGGCGCCCATCATCAGGTTGTCGTGGATCGACAGCAGCGGGAACACCTCGCGGCCCTCGGGCACGTGGCTCAGGCCACGCTGCACGATCAGCGCCGGGTCGCGCGCGGTGATTTCTTCGCCCTTGAAAGCGACGCTGCCCTTGCGCGGGTCGATGATGCCGGAGATGGTCTTCAGGATCGTCGACTTGCCGGCGCCGTTCGAGCCCAGCAAGGTCGCGATCTGCCCGCGCTGCACCTGCAGGCTGACGCCGCGGATGGCGCGGATCGGGCCGTAGGCGCTCTCGACGTTGAGCAGCTTCAGGATCGGCTCATCGGCGCTCATGCCGCGACCCGCCGCAAGCTCGCCACGTCGACCGCCGAGCCGAGGTACGCCTCGATCACGCCCGGGTGCCGCTGCACTTCGGTGGGTGTGCCGAGTGCGAGCACCTCGCCCTGGTTCATCGCGAGCACGCGGTCGGAGACCTTCGAGACAAGCGCCATGTCGTGCTCGACCATCAGCACCGTGATGCCGAGCTCGTTGCGAATGTCGTCGATCCAGAACGCCATGTCGTCGGTCTCTTCGACGTTCAGGCCCGACGAGGGCTCGTCGAGCAGCAGCAGCTTCGGCTCGGTGCACAGCGCGCGCGCGAGCTCGACCACTTTGCGCACGCCGTACGGCAGCCCGGCAACGAACGATTCGCGGTGGTGCTGCAGATCGAGCAGGTCGATCACCTGCTCGACCTTCTCGCGCGCGGCGATCTCGGCCGCGCGGGTCTTGCGCGTGAACAGCAGCTCGCCCCAGAGGTTGGTCTGGCGGTGCGTGTGGCGGCCGATCAGCAGGTTCTGCAGCACGCTCGCATGCTCGAACAGCTCGATGTTCTGGAAGGTGCGCGCGATGCCGAGCTTCGCGATGTCGTGCGGCGCGTACTGTGCGAGCAGCATGCCCTCGAACGCGATCGCGCCGGTCGTCGGTGTGTACAGGCGCGAGATCAGGTTGAACACCGTCGTCTTGCCCGCGCCGTTCGGGCCGATCAGCGTGAACTCCTCGCCGCGCTTCACGTCGAAGCTGACCTTGTTGACCGCGAGCACGCCGCCGAAGCGCACGCTCAGGTCTTTGGCCGAAAGCAGGATGTCGGAACTCTTCATTTCAGCCGGTCCGACTTGAGGTAGCTCTTCTGCCGCTGGAACATGCCCTTGCGGTAGAACGGAAAAATCTGCAGGTAGGTGCGCAGCTTCAGCCAGCGGCCGTAGAGCCCGAGCGGCTCGAACAACACGAAGCCGATCAGCACGAGGCCGTAGACGAGGCCCTGCAGCCCGGGCGCCTGGCCGATCGTCGCTGGCAGATAGTCTTTCGTCAGGTTGATGATCTGCGGCATCGTGATCAGGAAGATCGCGCCGAGGAACGCGCCGTGGATCGAGCCGATGCCGCCGATCACGATCATCAGCACCAAGTCGACCGACTGCAGGATGTTGAACTGATCGGGCGAAATGAACTTCAGCTTGTGAGCGTACAGCGCGCCGCCAATGCCCGCGAGCGCTGCCGAGATCGCGAACGACAGCGTTTTGTAGCGCGCGAGGTGAATGCCCATGCTCTGTGCCGACACCTCCGAATCGCGGATCGCGACGAAGGCGCGGCCGGTCGGCGAGCGCAACAGGTTGAGCACGCCGAGCGTGGCGATCACGGTGACGACGAGGCAGGCGAAGTAGAACGACACGTCGGTGTCAAGCACGAGCCCGAACACGTCGGGCGCCTTGATGTGGATGCCGGCATTGCCGCCGGTCACGCGCTCCCAGCGCGCGAAAACTTCTTCGACGATGAAGCCGAACGCGAGCGTCGCGATCGCGAGGTAGATGCCCTTCACGCGCAGCGCCGGCAGCCCGACGATCATGCCGACCGCCGCCGAGATCAGCCCAGCCAGCACGAGCGCGATCGGCGCCGGCACGCCCGCATTTGTCAGCGCGGCCTGCGTGTAGGCACCGACGCCAAGAAACGCGGCGTGGCCGAGCGAAAACAGACCTGTGAAGCCCGAGAGCAGCATCAAACCGAGGCCGACGACGGCGTAGATGAGCACGAAGGTGAGTTGGGCGAGCCAGTATTCCGAGAAGACCCATGGCGCGGCGAACATCGCGAGCATCAACGCCGAGTACCAGAAGACATGGCCGCCGTGCTTGGCGAGCTTGATGTCTTGCGCGTAGTCGGTTTTGAAGATGAAACGCATGGGTTATGGGTTTGTGGCGCGGCTGGTCGCTTGGCGGGCGTGTGGCGGGGCGGCAAAGGCGCGTTCGGGCCGGGCGCGTCGCTTCGCCTCGGCGGTCGCCGCTGCGCGACGACTGCTCTGCGGTGCTCGGGCGCGCGGCCCGTCGCTGAACTCGCGGCGTTCGCTGCGCTCTCTCTGCTCAAACAAACGCGACGAGTCAGATGACGAAGCGCGCTGCGCGCGCGGCCACACGCCCTGCGCTCCCCGACGCCTCCCACGAAGCGACCCACCCAGCCCGAACGCGCCTTTGCAGGACCATCGGCACTCCGCCCTGCTCCCTCGCCCCTCTGGGGAGAGGGAGTTAACTCGACGAAGACCGCCACAGCATGAGCCCCCGCCCGTTGCCGCCCGCCGCGATGCGCCGAGCACCATCGCTGCGACGAGGGAAGAAGCACAGGTCATCTCGTCAAACCTTCTTCCGCAACTTCTCACCGAACAACCCGTTCGGCTTCACGACCAGCATGATCAGCACGACCACATACGCCGCGATGTCCTTGAACCCCTCGGGCAAATAGAAGCCGGACAACGACTCGACGATCCCGATGATCAAGCCGCCAACCAACGCTCCCGGCAAACTGCCGAAGCCGCCGACCACTGCCGCCGGCATCGCCTTCAAGCCGATGAACCCCATGTTCGCGTGCACGAATGTGATCGGCGCGAGCAGCAACCCAGCGATGGCTGCGACGGCCGCGGCGAGCCCCCACACCAGGCCGTTCAAACGCTTCACCGGGATGCCCATGTAGTAGGCCGCGATCTGGTTTTGCGAGGCCGCTTGCATCGCCACACCGACCTTGCTGTACTTAAAGACGGCGTACAGCACGCCGCTCAACACCACGGTCGCCGCGATGATCACCATCTGCTCGACGTTGAGCACCAGCGTGCCGAAGTTCCAGACCTGGTCTTTGTACGGCACCGGCAGCGTGTGGGTCTCCGTGCCGATGCCGGGCACCATCGTGATCGCGCCACGCGCGACGTAGCCGATGCCGATCGTCAGCATCACGATCGAGAACGCCGGCTGGCCCAGGATCGGCCGGATCACGAGCCGTTCGAGCACGATGCCGAATGCGCCCATCGCGAGCACAGCCGCCGCGAACGCGAGCCAGAACGGGAATCCGAGCGAGGTCATCGCGATCAGGCCGATGAAGGCGCCGAGCATCATCAACTCGCCCTGCGCGAAGCTCACGGTTTCGGTCGCCTTGTAGATCAACACCACGCCGAGCGCGATCAGGCCGTAAATACAGCCCTGTGCAATGCCGCTGATGACAATCTGAAGAGCCTGCACCCCGACGTCTCCCCGACGGACTGCCCGCGATGCGCGTTGCGATCGGTGCAGTTTGCTTTTTCTTGTTGCTATGCTCGGCTTGCCAAGCAAGCAGTTGCTTTGTAACGAAGACGTTGCGCGCGCGTCAGCGTACAAACCCGAAACGCACCCTGAACGAGGCCTCATGCCGGCCAGACCGAAGACCCGCCCGCCCGCCAAGGCGAGTGCACCCGACAACCGCCGCGCCGACCTGATCCGCGTGGCCG
>JANLUW010000426.1:0-2566 GCA_031363645.1 Rhizobacter sp.
CCGCATGCACCCGTGGGTAGGCGTCGGCTTCGGCGAATTCAATTTCGCGTGGACGCTCACGCCGTTCCCCGGCCGCCCGGTGGCGTTCTTCGACCACACGCACAACATCGTGCTGCAGTTTTTGGTCGAGCTCGGCATCCCGCTCGGTCTGCTGGTGACCGGCCTGCTGATCTGGGCGTTGTGGATGGCGGTGCGCGGCGCGTTGAGGCCGATACCCGCGGGCGCAGCGACGGGCGACACGTTGCTGCGCCCGGCGGCGTTTCTGATGGTGCTGCTGATCCTGCTGCACAGCTTGCTCGAGTACCCGCTGTGGTACGCCTACTACCTGCTGCCGGCGGCGTTCGCATTCGGGTTGTGTCTGGTCGAGCCCGCCGTTGCGCCGCCGCCGCCATTGACTGCCGCCGTGCCGGCGCGCCGGTTGCGGCCGCTGGTCGTCGCGTCGTTGCTGCTCGTGATGGGCGGGCTCGCGTCGCTGGCCGACTACAGCCGCGTGGTCGTCATCTTCGCGCCGGCCGAAGGCGCGCCGCCGCTCGCCGAGCGCATCGCGCGTGGTCGCAACAGCGTGTTCTTCTCGCACCACGCCGACTACGCTGCCGCCACCACCGCCGAGCGCCCGGGCAACGTGATGCCGGCCTTTCTCGGCGCCCCCCACTACCTGCTCGATGCGCGCCTGCTGCAAGCCTGGGCCAAGGCGCTCGACGAATCCGGCGACACCGAACACGCCCGCTACATCGCACAGCGCCTGCGCGAGTTCAAGAACGACCAGTCGGCCGATTTCTTCGCGCCGTGCGCGGCGCCGCCCAAGGCTGGCAAGGCGCTGCCGTTCCAGTGCGTGGCACCGGTGCGCGAGTTCGGGTACGAGGATTTTCGGTAGCGTCCGGTGGGCGCGCGGATGGCATATTCTTACGACCCGACCATCGATCAAAAGGAGGTAGCAACGTGAACGCTGTCGCCACGCTTTCGGGCAAGTTTCAAATCTCGATCCCCA
Organism: Rhizobacter sp.; assembly: GCA_031363645.1. Classification (GTDB taxonomy): domain Bacteria; phylum Pseudomonadota; class Gammaproteobacteria; order Burkholderiales; family Burkholderiaceae_C; genus LMDS01. The sequence goes on from JANLUW010000426.1 coordinate 989, forward strand.
AGGCGGTTCGCGATGAACAGCACTGGCAAGCTGGCCAGGAGTTCGTCTTCATCCCCAAGGGCAAGGGCGTGCTGCTGATGCCGGTGCCCGAACTCGAGCAGCTGGCGGGGATCGCCAAAGGTGCGAAGACCCATGGGGTGCGGGACCGAAAGGATCGGTACTGATGCGCGTGGTCGATACGTCGGCGTGGATCGAATGGTTCACCGGCAGCGCGCTCGGCCTCATCCTCGCCAAAGAAATCCCGGTTCGCGCCGAGTGCATCGTGCCCACGATCGTGCAGCTCGAGCTTTCGAAGTGGTTGCTGCGCGAAACCGATGAGCAGAAAGCCGACCAAGTTGTCGCTTACACCCTGAAGTGCATCGTCGTTCCACTGGACACCGCCATTGCACTGCTGGCGGCCGAGCTCGGCCGCCAGCACAAGCTCGCTACCGCGGATGCGATTGTCTACGCCACGGCGCATGCGCATGGTGCCGACGTATTGACCTGCGACGCACACTTCGCTAAGTTGCCTTCGGTGCGACGCTTTGCGAAGAGCCAGGCGCGCTGACCCAATCCCCCGACTTCCCCCCGTGCTTCTCGAGCACGCGAATCTCGCCCATCACCATGCCGCGGTCGGCGGCCTTGCACATGTCGTAGATGGTCAGCAGGCCGATCTGCACCGCGGTCAGCGCTTCCATCTCGACGCCGGTGCGGCCCAGCGTCTCGACCTGCGCGGTGCAGCGCACGCTGCTCGCAGCCGCGTCGATCTCGAACTCGACCACCACGCGCGTGATCGGCAGCGGGTGGCACAACGGGATCAGCTCCGACGTGCGCTTGGCCGCCTGGATCGCCGCGATGCGCGCGACGCCGAGCACGTCGCCCTTCTTCGCCGTGCCGCCTTCGATCAGCGCCAGCGTGGCCGGCAGCATGCGGATCACGCCGCTGGCGCGTGCGACGCGGTGCGTTTCGGCCTTGGCCGAAACATCGACCATGTGCGCCTGGCCTTGCGCATCGAAGTGCGTCAAAGGCGAAGAGGCCGGCGACGACGAAGGCTTGGCTGCTGAACTCATTGGTCGAAACATCCCCGCTGCGTTTGTGCGGCATGATAGCCACGCACCACCTCTGCGCCCCTGTGAAAACTCTCCCGAAGCCTACGCTCCCGCTGCTGCGCCGGTTCACCGCGCTGGTAGTGTCGCTCGCGCTGCTGGTGCCGAGCGCGCTGCCGTCGGCATGGGCGCAGAACCAGTTGCCTGCGCTCGGCGACCCCGCCTCCGACGACTTCAGCATCGCGACCGAGCACCAGCTCGGCGCCGAAATCATGCGCGAGATTCGCGCCGACCCCGACTACCTCGACGACCCGATCCTGCTCGAGTACATCCAGTCGCTGTGGCAGCCGCTGGTCGCACAGGCACGCGTGCGCGGCAACCTGAGTGCCGACATCGACCAGCGCCTCGCCTGGGAGCCGTTTCTCGTGCGCGACAAAGAGGTCAACGCGTTCGCGCTGCCGGGCGGCTACGTGGGCGTCAACCTCGGCCTGATCGCGATGACGGCCACGCGCGACGAGCTCGCCTCGGTGCTCGCGCACGAGATGTCGCACAT
>JANLUW010000467.1:0-6419 GCA_031363645.1 Rhizobacter sp.
GGCCGATGGCCAGGCCGGCGGCGTCGTCCTTGGCCGAGTTGACGCGCAGGCCGCTGGAAAGCCGCTGCATCGCGGTCGACAAAGCGTTCTGGCTCGTTGACGTGTTGCGTTGGGCGTTCAGTGACGCCAGATTGGTGTTGATCGTCTGGGCCATGGAGGCACTCCTCAAGAATTCATAAAACTCCGGCAGGTGTGCCGGGACTCAAGGAATCGACGCGTCGTCCCTTGATGAATTCTTGCCCCGATGGCGCGGCGCCAATCCCCGAAACAGCGGGCGAACTTCGGCCCAGATGCGCGCCTCGCGGCGCGGCCGGCCACCCCGAACAGAAACGGCCGCCCGAAGGCGGCCGAGGGGTGACTCACGCGCCGGCAGACTTGCCTGCCGGCGCTTGCAGCGTGTCGATCAGCCGCGCAGCAGCGTCATCACTTGCTGCGGCAACTGGTTGGCTTGGGCCACCATCGCGTTGCCGGCCTGTTGCAGGATCTGGGCACGCGACAAGTTCGCGGTTTCCGATGCGAAGTCGGCGTCCATGATCCGGCTGCGGGCGGCCGACTGGTTCTCCGACGAGATCTGCAGGTTCGAGCTGGTAAATGCCAAGCGGTTCATTGCCGCACCGTAGGTGGCGCGGTCGGTATTGATCGCGTCCAGTTTGGTGTCGATCGCGGCCAGCGCAGTGTTCGCCGCTGCCACGGTCGTCAGGCCGCCACCGACCGTGACGACGGCGTTGGTCGTGACCGTCAGCGTGTCGCCGACGTTCGCGCCGACCTGGAATGCCTGGGCGCCTGCGCCGGTGTTCAGGATGTCCTTGCCGTTGAACTTGGTCTGGGCCGCGATGTCGGTGATCTGCGCGGCCAGTTGCTGGTATTCCGTGTCGAGGTTGGCGCGGTCGGTCGTGCCGTTCGAGCCGTTGGCGGCCTGCACCGAGAGTTCACGCATGCGCTGAAGGGCGTCCGACACGGTGGCCAGCGCGCCGTCGGCGGTCTGGGTCAGCGAGATGCCGTCGTTGGCGTTGCGGATCGCGACGTTCATGCCGCGGGCCTGTGCATCCATCCGCTGGCCGATGGCCAGGCCGGCAGCGTCGTCCTTGGCCGAATTGACGCGAAGGCCGCTGGACAGCCGCTGCATTGCGGTCGACAGAGCGCCTTGGCTCGTCGTCGTGTTGCGCTGGGCGTTCATCGACGCGAGGTTGGTGTTGATCATCATGGGCATTTGAGTATCTCCTGAAGGGTTGAAGTGACTTCCGGCTTGAGCGCCGGCATCGCCTAGTCGGTCGATCCGTTCTTGCTGTCGCTTTGGTTGGCGTGGGTTCGATTCGTCCGACTTGAACTGCCGCGGGCGGTAAAGCCCGTGGCCTGCTGCGCCCGGCGTGAGTCACCCTCGGATTGCGCCTCGGGGCGGGCCCCAGGGCGGATCGTCGGCCGGCTCCTCCGGACCCCGGTTCCGATTTCTCGTCCCCGTTGAATTCGTTATCGACGGGGTCGATTTGCAACTTGAGCGCTTTTGTCAATGAAAATTTGCCGTGCGAAACCGGGTCTTTTCTGCCATTGCGTTCCCGCTTGATTTTTTCGGCCAATGGCCTCGGCGCTTGAGTCCGGTCGAGCGGCTGTTCGTGCAAGATCGGTCAATTGCCCATCACCGCGAGAAATCTCCGCCCGACCTGCATGTACCGAATCGCTCTCGTTCTCATTGCGCGCAATGAATCCGCCAGCATCGGCCGCTGCCTGGCCAGCGTTCGCCCTTGGGTCGACGACCTGCTGGTGCTTGACACGGGTTCGATCGACGGCACCGTTGCAGCAGCGCAGGCAGTTGGCGCGCGCGTCGACCACTTCATCTGGGTCGACGATTTCGCGGCAGCACGCAACCGTGCGCTCGCGCTCGCGGATGCCGACTGGAACCTGGTGCTTGATGGCGACGAATGGTTGAGAGACGGGGCCGATTCGATCGCTGCGTTGCGCCAAAAGGCGCCGGACTTCGTCGGTGCGATTCGTGTCGACAGCGACTTCGGCGCAGCCGGCAGCACGGCCTGCGCTTCGAGTTGGATCTCGCGCGTGTTGCCGCGGGGCGTGCGCTACGAGGGCCGCATCCACGAGCAGCCGGTGCATGACATGCCGGTGCGCCGCTTGGCCGTGCACGCCGGTCACGATGGCTATCTGCCGCACGCGCTGGCCGCAAAGCGCGGCCGTAACGCTGCCTTGCTCGCGTTGGTTTTGCGCGATGCGCCGGACGACGGTTACCTGCTCTATCAATCGGGCAAGGACCACGCGGTCTACGAGAGGTTCGCCGCCGCTGCCGACTGCTTCGAGCGCGCCGCGGCGGTGCTGGGCGAGGCCAGCCCCATCGCCCACGATCTGCTGGTGCGCCGACTGTTCGCGCTGAAGCGCTGCGGCCGCCACGAAGTGGCTGTGCAGCTGGCGGAGTCGCAGCGCCTGCGCTGGGACGGTTCGCCGGACTACTGGTTTACGCTCGGCGACCTGCTGCTCGACTGGGCAACCACTGTGCCGCAGCGCGCCGGCGAGCTGCTGCCCATGATCGAGGCCTGCTGGCAGCGCTGCCGGGCCCTTGGCGAGCGCCCCGACCTGGAAGGCGCGGTGCACGGGCGCGGCAGCTTCCTGGCGGCGGCCAATCTGGTTGTGCTTTATGAAGGCACGGGCCGGCACGCAGAAGCGGCTGCAATGCGCACTTGGGTCGGGTCAGAGCCTTTGTAGGTGTTTGCCTGACAAGCCCCACAGAAAAACCGGGACTCAAGCCACAGAGATGGCCTGATGTTGCGAGCCTGATCGGCTCTTCACAATCCATTTCACGTTGAAACACATCGCAACGCCGACCAGACAACCAGTCAACAAAAAGCCCGGAGCAGACCATGAACGCAGACCAAATCCTCACCGAGATTCGCGAAGCCAATCTTTCGTACCTGATGCTCGCACAAAGCCTGATCCGCGCCGACAAGGAACAAGCGCTGTTCCGCCTCGGCGTCAGCGAAGAAAGCGCGACGATGATCGGCCTGCTGACGCCGGCGCAGATGATGAAGATCGCCTCCGGCAACACGCTGCTGTGCCGCTTTCGGACCGATGACGACATGGTCTGGGGCTTGCTGACCAACCACGGCAAGGGCGCCGCGAACGACACCACCTCGCGCCTGCATGCCTCGATCCTGATGGCCGGCCGCCATCAAGAGGCAGCTTGAAATGGCGCGCATCAAAAGCATCCTGACCGAAGCGAGGCAGATCGAGCGTGCCGTCACGTTGATCAACCTGGGCGCGCGCCTGCAGGTGCTGGAGTCGGAAACCGACATGTCGTACGAGCGGCTGCTGCGGCTCTACAAAGAGGTATCGGGCAAGTCACCGAGCAAGGGCCAGCTGCCGTTCTCGACCGACTGGTTCATGACCTGGCAGCCCAACATCCATGCCTCGCTGTTCTTGAACATCCACGAGTACCTGAACAAGGTCGCCGAGATGGACGAGATCGACGCCGTCATCAAGGCCTACCAGCTTTACCAGGAGCAGACCACGGCTCAGGGCCTGGAGGCGCTGCTCTCGGTCACGCGCGCCTGGCGCCTTGTCAAGTTCATCGACAACGGCATGCTGACGATGACCAAGTGCTCACGCTGCAACGGCCACTTCGTGACCCACCCGCACGAGATCGCCAGGCACTATGTGTGCGGCCTGTGCAGCCCGCCGGCCCGTGCCGGCAAGGGCAAGGCGGCCGGTGGCATCCAGATGCATTGATCGCTCAAGTGGTCGGTCGCGCTGCCGATAAGGCAGGTGACGGCAACGTTTTTATTGCTTGTCTCCTCTTGGCACATTCGATGTGTCTTTGAACGGGTCCTTCGGGGTCCGTTTTTTTATTTAGGCGGGCCGAATCTCAAGACAAGCTGCACCGGGCCGATAAATGGCAAGGCAGGGCGCACCGACGGTGGGGCGCCCACCAACACACGGACCTTCACACCATGTTCGTTCTCGTCGGCTGGGCTTTGGCCATGGTCTGCATCTTCGGGGTCTACATCTTCCACGGGGGCAACATCTCGGTGGTGCTGCACGCGTTGCCGTTCGAGCTGATCACGATCCTCGGTGCGGCGATGGGTGCTTTTCTTGCGAACAACCAGATGAAGGTGATCAAGGCCACGATCGCCGGCCTGGGCAAATGCTTCAAGAGCAGCAAGTACAGCAAGGCGCGCTACATGGAGCTGATGGCGCTGCTCTACGACATTTTGCAAAAGGCCCGCAAGGAAGGCCTGATGTCGATCGAGAAAGATGTCGAAGAACCGCACAGCTCGGCAATCTTTCAGAAGTACGCGGTCGTCGGCAACGACCACCACGTGGTCGAGTTCATCACCGACTACCTGCGCATGATGGTCTCGGGCAACCTCAACGCGCATGAGATCGAAAGCCTGATGGACAGCGAGATCGACACCCACCATGCCGAGGAGCACGCCGCCGTCGCGGCGATCGCGCGGCTGGCCGGTGGCCTGCCGGCCTTCGGCATCGTCGCGGCGGTGCTGGGGGTGGTCAACACGATGGGCTCGGTCGGCCAGGCGCCCGCGATTCTCGGCGGCATGATCGCCTCGGCGCTGGTCGGCACCTTCCTCGGCATCTTGCTGGCCTACGGTTTCGTCGAGCCACTCGGCGGCTTGCTCGAACAGAAGGTCGAAGACGCCGGCAAGGAGCTGCAGTGCATCAAGACCACGCTGCTCGCCAGCATGCAGGGCTACGCGCCGCAAGTGGCGGTCGAGTTCGGGCGCAAAGTTTTGTATTCGGGTGACCGGCCGACCTTCGCCGAACTCGAAGGCCATGTGAAGGGCAGAAAATAATGTCTGGGGATTCCAAAAAGCTCCAGCCCATCATCATCAAGCGGGTGAAGAAGGGTGGCCATGCGCCGCACGGTGGCGCGTGGAAGATCGCGTATGCCGACTTCGTCACCGCCATGATGGCGTTCTTCTTGTTGATGTGGCTGCTCGGCTCCACGACCGAGGGCGACAAGAAAGGCATTGCCGATTACTTCGGTTCGCCGTTGAAGGTATCGATGGGTGGCGGCAGCGGCTCGGGCGATTCGTCGAGCGTTGTCAAGGGCGGCGGCACCGACCTGACGCGCGACTCGGGTCAGGTCAACAAAGGCGAGACCGAGGCCAAGCGTCGCACGCTGCAGTTGAAGGCGCTCAAGGCCGACCAGCGCCGCGCCGAAGCGGCGCGGCTCGAATCGCTGAAGCAGAAGGTCGAAGACGTGCTCGCCGCGAACCCCAAGCTCGCCGCGCTCAAATCACAAATTCGGCTGGAGATGACGCGTGACGGTCTGCGCATCCAGATCGTCGACGAGCTGAGCCGGCCGATGTTCGACAGCGGCAGCGCGGTCGTCAAACCCTACATGCGCGAGTTGCTGCGCGAGATCGGCGCGGTGCTAGGCGAAGTGCCGAACCGCCTGACGTTGGAGGGCCACACCGATGCCGAGCCGTTCGGCGCTAGCGAACGCAGCTACAGCAACTGGGAGCTCTCGAGCGACCGCGCCAACGCCTCGCGCCGCGAACTGGGCGCCGGTGGCCTGCCCGATGAGCGCGTGCTGATGGTGCAGGGCCTCGCATCGAGCGTGCTGTTCGACCCGGGCGATCCGCGCAGCCCGGTGAACCGCCGCATCAGCATCATCGTGATGAACCGTGATGCCGAAGACCGTTTTTTAAGACGCAAGATCGACGACGAGGAAGAACCCTCTGACGCGCCGGCAGTTCCGCCCACAGAGGCGGCCAAGGAGATGCCGAAAGAGACCATCGCGCTGCCCTCCATTCCCCGCCCGATCATCCGATAACTACCCAGTGCCAAGCCTGCACGGCAGCGATTTGCGAGGAGCGCCATGAGCAACCCCACCGACTTGAAATTTTTGATCGTCGACGACTTCTCGACCATGCGCCGCATCGTGCGTGGCCTGCTCAAGGAGATCGGCTACGCCAACGCCGACGAAGCCGAAGACGGCGCCGTCGCGTTGAAGATGCTGCAAAACGCCAAGTACGATTTCATCGTCAGCGACATCAACATGCCCGTGATGAACGGCTTCGAGCTGCTCAACGCGGTCAAGGCCGACAACGGCCTCAAGCACCTGCCGGTGCTGATGGTGACCGCCGAGGCGCGCAAGGAAGACATCGTGCGCGCTGCCAAAGACGGTGCTGCCGGCTACATCGTCAAGCCCTTCACCAAGGCCACGCTCGAAGAAAAAGTGCAGAAGATCATGCAAAAACTCGCGGCCATGGCTTGAGCGGCAAATCAGCACACGGGAAGATGAAAACATGAAGATGGACGACCTAAACACGCTCGCACCGCCGGTCTTGGCCGCCGCCTCGCCCGAGGTGTTTCATCTCTGTTCATAGCTCTATACTCAAAAGTCTATTTAATGGGAAATCGTTTCTTTGTGTTTCTGTTTAACTTGTAAGAAATTG
>JANLUW010000489.1:0-6875 GCA_031363645.1 Rhizobacter sp.
ATATAAGATATAAGTCTTCTCAAGGCGGTGTGTCATCGGTATTCTTGAGCGCAGCAACCTCGCTTTTTCACCTGCTTTTTCACCATCCCAGGAGTTCACATGACCGCACAGACTCGCGACCAACAGATTGCCGCCGTTGAGAAAGATTGGGCCGAGAACCCGCGCTGGAAAGGCATCAAGCGTGGCTACTCCGCCGCCGACGTGGTGCGCTTGCGCGGCTCGATCACGGTCGAGCACACGCTGGCCAAGCGCGGCGCCATCAAGCTCTGGGACCTCGTCAACAACGAGCCTTTCGTCAACACGCTCGGCGCGCTCACCGGCAACCAGGCGATGCAGCAGGTCAAAGCCGGCTTGAAGGCGATCTACCTGAGCGGCTGGCAAGTGGCCGGTGACGCGAACCTGGCCGGCGAGATGTACCCGGACCAGTCGCTGTACCCCGCGAACTCGGTGCCGATGGTCGTCAAGCGCATCAACAACACGTTCACGCGCGCCGACCAGATTCAATGGTCCGAGGGCAAGAACGACATCGACTTCTTCGCCCCGATCGTGGCCGATGCCGAAGCCGGTTTCGGTGGTGTGCTCAACGCGTTCGAGCTGATGAAGTCGATGATCGACGCGGGCGCGGCCGGCGTGCACTTCGAAGACCAGCTCGCCTCGGTGAAGAAATGCGGTCACATGGGCGGCAAGGTGCTGGTGCCGACGCGTGAAGCCGTCGCCAAGCTGCAGGCCGCGCGCCTGGCTGCCGACGTGATGGGCACGCCCACCCTCGTGATCGCCCGCACCGACGCCGAAGCCGCCGATCTGGTGACCAGCGACGTCGACGACAACGACAAGCCCTTCATGACCGGCGAGCGCACGGTCGAGGGCTTCTACCGCAGCAAGCCGGGCCTGGAGCAGGCGATCTCGCGCGGCCTGGCCTACGCCGAAGTCGCCGACATGGTCTGGTGCGAAACCGGCAAGCCCGATCTCGCCTACGCCAAGCGCTTTGCCGATGCGATCCACGCCAGGTTCCCGGGCAAGCTGCTGGCCTACAACTGCTCGCCGTCGTTCAACTGGAAGAAGAACCTCGACGACGCGACGATCGCCAAGTTCCAGAAAGAACTCGGCGCGATGGGCTACAAGTTCCAGTTCATCACATTGGCCGGCTTTCACAGCCTGAACTACTCGATGTTCAATTTGGCCCATGGCTACGCGCGCAACAACATGACCGCGTTCGTCGAATTGCAAGAGGCCGAGTTCGCGGCGGCCGAGCGCGGCTTCACGGCCGTGAAGCACCAGCGCGAGGTCGGCACCGGCTACTTCGACGCGGTCACGACGACGATCGAAGCGCTGTCGTCCACGGGTGCGCTGAAGGGCTCTACCGAAGACGAACAGTTCTTCGACGCGAAGCACGGTTGAGCTGCGGCTGACCTGCAGCGTAACGCGGCGTCGGATGACGCCGCGTCTGCGTGTAAGCAAAGCAATCCGGGCCTTGGCGTCCGGTAAATACCCGTAGAGTCGTGGCCTTGCGCTTGCGAAGGATTCAGGTCGGGCGAAACCGGCACATCCCCGCTCGTATTCAAGAAGGGCCGCACTCTGAACCTCTTTGAATTCCCGCCCGCTTTTGCCGCGCGACTCGTCCTGTGCGCCCTGTTGGCGTTTGCCAGTTCCGCCCAGGCGATCGGCATCAAAGACATCGAGGCCAAGGCCCGTGTCCTGGCCTCCGACAGCTTTCGCCCGTCGACCGCGAAGCTGCCGCCGGAGTTGGCCGCACTCGACTACGACGCGTTGCGCGACATTCGCTTTCGGCCCGACCGCGCGACCTGGCGCGCCGACAAGCTGCCGTTCGAGTTGATGTACTTCCACGCCGGCAAGAATTTTCCGGAGCCGGTGCGCATCAACATCGTCGACGCCAAAGGCGTGAAGCGGATCGAGTTCGACCCCGAACTGTTCGACTACGGCCGCAACAAGATCGATCCGAAAAAGCTGAGCGGCGTGGGCTTTGCGGGCTTTCGGGTTCACTACCCGCTGAACTCGCCGAAGTACAAAGACGAACTGCTGGTGTTCCTCGGCGCCAGCTACCTTCGGGCGGTCGGCAAAGGGCAGGTCTACGGCACCTCGGCGCGAGGCCTGGCGATCGACACGGCCGTGCCGTCGGGTGAAGATTTCGCGCGCTTCACCGAGTTCTGGATCGACCGCCCCGGCCGCGGCGACACCGCATTGACGATCTACGCATTGCTCGACTCCAAGCACGCGACCGGCGCCTACAAGTTCATCGTGACGCCCGGTGCCGAGACGACGATGCAGGTAAGCGCGAAGCTGTTCTTTCGCGAGGCCGTCACCAAGCTCGGCATCGCGCCGCTCAACAGCATGTACGACTTCGGCGACAACCAGCCGGGCAGCCGCGACGACTACCGCCCCGAGGTGCACGATGCCGACGGCCTCTCGGTCGCCTACGACAACGGCGACTGGCTCTGGCGCCCGCTCGTGAACCCGAAACGCCTGCTCGTCACCTCGTTCGCGATGCCGAACCTCAAAGGCTTCGGCCTGATGCAGCGCGACCGTTCGACCGCCAGCTACGAAGACCCCGAAGCCGAGTACGAGCGCCGCCCCAGCACCTGGATCGATCCGGTCGGCAAGTGGGGTGCGGGCCGGGTCGAGCTGGTGCAGATCCCGACTCCCGACGAGACCAATGACAACATCGTCGCGTACTGGGTGCCCGAAAAAGCACCCGACCCGAAAAAGCCGTTTGAGTTCGCCTACACGATGCGCTGGCAAATGAACGGCCAATTGCCCATCGGCAAAGCCTGGGTCGTGCAAACGCGGCGTGGGCGCGGCTACGTGAAGCAGGCCGACGGTGACATCAACTTCGTCGTCGACTTCGACGGCCCGCCGCTGCGCGAACTCAGGCCCGAAGCCAAGCCCGAAGCCTTTCTCGAACTCGGCGGTAACGCGCAGCTGCGCGAGAAAAATTTGTTCCTGAACCCGGTCACCGGCGTGTGGCGCATGACGGTGCGCGTGAAGCGCGAAGACGCCGCCAAGCCGATCGAGTTGCGCGGGCAAATCCGCGAAGGCGGCCGCACGTTGACCGAGACCTGGAGCTACATCGTGCCGCCGGAGTCGGAGAAGCCATGATCGAGCGCTCCGGCGCATCGATATCGCCGCTGCCGGCGATGCACCGCAGTTCGATGGCGGCGCAGGCCTGGGGTGGGCACCCGCTGTGGCGGCCGGTGCAACGGCTGTTGAAAGGCCGCGCCGCACGCACCTGGGACAACGGGCATGCAGACAGGCACTTCAAGCTGCGGCGCGTGCTGCTGATCGTGCTCGTCGTGCTCGGTGCGGTCATCGGCACCGACTACATGGTCGACATCATGCCGAGGCACGGCCGCGATTGGGCCGAGCGCGGGCTGCTCACGCTGTTCGCGATTCTCTTCGCGTGGGTCTCGGCCGGCTTCTGGACCGCCGTGCTCGGTGCCTGGGTGATGCTGCGTGGCCGCGACCGGCACGCGATCACCAACGTGCTGCGCAGCGCAGGCGGCACAGCACCGATCGCGCCCGAAGCGCGCACTGCGATCATCATGCCGATCTGCAACGAAGACGTGACGACCGTGTACGCCGGCCTGCGAGCCACCTGCGAATCGCTCGCCGCCACCGATGCCGCCGCACGCTTCGATTTTTTCGTACTCAGCGACACCAACGACCCCGACGCCCGCGCCGCGGAGCAAGCCGCTTGGGCGCAACTCACCGAGGCGCTGCAGCGTGCCGGCACCGATGCGCGCATTTATTACCGCTGGCGCCAGCACCGCACCCACCGCAAGGCCGGCAACGTGGCCGACTTTTGCCGCCGCTTCGGTGCCGACTACCGCTACATGATCGTGCTCGACGCCGACAGCGTGATGAGCGGCGAGTGCCTCGCCTCGCTGGTGCGCATGATGGAGGCGCACCCCGACACCGGCATCATCCAGACCGCCCCGCGCGCCACCGGCCATGTGACGACGCATGCGCGCATCCTGCAGTTCTGCTCGCGTGTGTACGGCCCGCTGTTCACGACCGGTTTGCACTACTGGCAGCTCGGCGAATCGCACTACTGGGGCCACAACGCGATCTTGCGCATGGCGCCGTTCATCGAATACTGCGCGCTGCCGCCGCTGCCGGGCAAGACCTCGCTGTCGGGCGATGTGATGTCGCACGATTTCGTCGAGGCTGCGTTGATGCGCCGCGCCGGTTGGAAGGTCTGGATTGCGCACGACCTCGACGGCAGCTATGAGCAGGTGCCGCCCAACCTGCTCGCCGAGCTCGGCCGCGACCGGCGCTGGGCGCAGGGCAACCTTCAGAACTCGCGGCTGATGTTCGAGCCGGGGCTGCACCCGGTGCACCGCACGGTGTTTTTGACCGGCACGCTGGCGTATCTGTCGTCGCCGTTGTGGCTCGCTTTTCTGATGCTCTCGACGGTGCTGTTCGCGACCCACTCGCATGTCGTGCCGACCTACTTCACCGAGCCGTACCAGCTGTTCCCGAACTGGCCGACCGCGAACTTCAAGTTGATGCTCACGCTGTTCGGTCTGACGGCCGTGTTGCTGTTCGCGCCGAAGGTGATCTCGCTCGTCGCGATCATCGCCAAGGGCGAGGCCAAACGCTACGGCGGCGCGGCCAAGCTGCTGCTCAGCGCGTTGCTCGAGTCGATGCATTCGGTGCTGCTGGCGCCGGTGCGCATGCTGTTCCACACGCAGTTCGTGCTGGCCGCGCTTGCCGGTATCAAGCTGGCGTGGAAGTCACCACCGCGCCACGACGACGCGACCAGTTGGGGTGAGGCGCTGCGCCGGCACGCACTCGGCACCGTACTCGCGCTGACCTGGATCGGCGTGATCATCGTCAGCGCCACGGCGTTTCAATGGTGGCTCTCACCGGTGCTCGCGGGGTTGCTGTTGGCGATCCCGCTCTCGGCGTGGACGAGCCGCGCCGCGCCGGGCCGATGGTTGGCGGCACGCGGCATCTTCGTGATCCCGGAGGAACTAATGCAACCGGCGGTGCTGGCCGAGGCCGACCGGTATGCGAAGTCGTTCGAATCGATGCCGGATTTCATCGACGCGGTGACGGATGCGGAGGTTCACGCCGAGGTCTTGCGCACGATCCCCGTCAGACCGCCGTCGCGCGCGGCGAAAGCAGCTGCGCAGATGCGCCTGGTCGAGCACGCCGCCATCGAGGGGCCGCACGCTTTGACGAATGCGCAGCGCCTGCGCCTGCTCGCCGATGCGCAAGCCCTGCGCGCGTTGCGCGAGCGGGTGCTTGCGGGCAGTGCCCATCACGACTGGTCCGCGCTTACTGCGCACATGGGTTCGCCAGCGATCGCCGAGCCCGCGCCGCAGTCGGTGGACGCGATCGTCTCGGCGCACTGACGCGGGCCGCCGCATCCGCCGAGGCGCGGCCTTTGCGCGGCGTGACACGTTTCGGGTAAGGTGGGTCGAGCATGCGAAACGTCACTCGCAGCCAGCGGAGACCCTCCATGAACGCCACCCACATCTACGAGCAAGGCCTGCCCAAGACCGCCGCGAATTTTGTCGCCCTGTCGCCGAGCAGCTTCGTCGAGCGCAGCGCCGAGGTGTTCGGCGACCTGCCCGCCGTGATCCACGGTGCGCGCCGTTATGACTGGCGCACCTTGCGCGACCGCTCGGCACGCCTGGCCGCCGCGTTGAGGTCGCTCGGCGTCGGCCGCCTCGACACCGTCAGCGTCATGCTGCCGAACACGCCCGAGATGATCGAGGCGCACTACGCGGTGCCGGCCCTGAACGCGGTGCTCAACACACTGAACACGCGCCTCGATGCGCCGTTGCTTGCCTGGCAAATGGCCCATTGCGAGGCCAAAGTGCTGATCACCGACCGCGAGTTCGCACCGACGATCGGCCTGGCGCTGCGCCTGCTGCGCGACGAACACGGCCGCACGCCGATCGTGATCGACGTGTCCGACAGCGAGTACGCCGGCGCAGGCGAGTTGCTCGGTCAGCACGGGTACGAAACGCTGCTCGCCGCGCACGCGCCGCTGGCGCGGCTCGACGGACCGGCCGACGAATGGGATGCGATCGCGATCTCGTACACCTCGGGTACCACAGGTGACCCCAAAGGCGTGGTGACCCACCACCGTGGCGCCTACCTGAACGCCGTCAGCAACGCCGCGACCTGGACCATGCCGCACTTCCCGACCTACCTCTGGACATTGCCGATGTTCCACTGCAACGGCTGGTGTTTTCCGTGGACGATCGCCTTGCTCGGCGGCACGCACGTGTGCCTGCGCAAGGTCGACGCGGCGCACATCCTCGCGGCGATGCGCGAGCACGGCGTCGATCACTACTGCGCTGCGCCGATCGTGCACAACTTGCTGATCGCCGCGCCCGCAGAGTTGCGCGCGGGCATCGGACAAAAGATGCGCGGCATGGTCGCTGGCGCGGCACCGTCGGCCTCGATGATCGAAGGCATGGCCAGGCTCGGCTTCGACATCACGCACGTGTACGGGTTGACCGAGGTCTACGGCCCGGCGGCAGTGGCCGTCAAACGCGTCAGTTGGGCCGGTGAAATCTTGTCGGAGCAGACGCGGCTGAACGGCCGCCAGGGCGTGCGCTACGGCCTTCAGGAAGGCATGACGGTGATGGGTGCCGCCGACATGATCGAAACGCCGCCTGACGGCCAAACCATGGGCGAGATCGTGTTCCGCGGCAACATCGTGATGAAGGGCTACCTGAAGAACCCGGCCGCAACCGAACAGGCCTTCGAGGGCGGCTGGTTTCACACCGGCGACCTCGCGGTCATGGAAGCCGACCGCTACGTCAAGATCAAGGACCGCAGCAAGGACATCATCATCTCCGGCGGCGAGAACATCTCGTCGCTCGAGGTCGAAGATGCGC
>JANLUW010000573.1:0-2960 GCA_031363645.1 Rhizobacter sp.
CGCGCACGTGACCGAGGCCGTGAAACCCGCGCTGCAAACCTTGCGCGGCAAGCTCGTATCGATCGAGTGGAACCAGTCGGCGATCGCCGCTGCAATCAAGGAAACATTGGCAGCGCACGGGCTGAAAATGCCGCAACTCGCACATGCCGTGCGTGTGCTCGTGTGCGGTCGGGCGCAGACGCCGTCGCTCGATTCGGTGCTCGAGCTCTTCACACGCGAGAAGGTCGCCGTCCGTTTGCTTGAGGCATGAAAAGCTGGCTATAATCGAGACTTCGCTCGATTCTGCGGGGGCTAAAAAACCGGTAGCGGGGGTATAGCTCAGCTGGGAGAGCGCGTGCATGGCATGCAAGAGGTCAGCGGTTCGATCCCGCTTACCTCCACCAGTGCCGGTTGAGCCCACCGCAGAATCGAGTGGCGACGAAGTTTAGTGAATAGCAGTCAAGTCCCCTTCGTCTAGAGGCCTAGGACACCACCCTTTCACGGTGATTACAGGGGTTCGAATCCCCTAGGGGACGCCAAGTTTAGTGGCACTTGCGCAGCGCTCTTTTTCGTCAAAAGAAGTGCGATGCGAAAGCCGCATGGAGTGGTAGTTCAGTTGGTTAGAATACCGGCCTGTCACGCCGGGGGTCGCGGGTTCGAGTCCCGTCCACTCCGCCAATAAAATCAACGGGTTGCAGCAGTTTCGTTGTAACCCGTTTTTCTTCGCTTTCTGGCGTGGGAATAGCTCTGGGAACAGTTGGGCGGTCATCGGCTCGCGCCACCAGCGCCGCACTAACGATCGCTGAACGCACAAGGGGGGCCGTGCATTTAGGGTCGCGCACGCTACCGACGCGGCTGTTCGTTCCTCGAAAGCGCCTCTCGAGATCGATTTCTAGAGGCTCGGCCCAGCCCAAACGTGGACAGGCCGGCGTGCCGTTGATTGCGATTGCGGAAAGCAACCGCTCTACGGGCTCTTTGCTGTGGCGCCCAACCCGCAGGACGGCCGGCTTTGGGCTGTTCGCGTTGACGATCATGGTGACGCCGGCCCACATGTATATGCTGCAGCGGCCCGAACTCTTCAACGTGTCGTATTGCGTTCTGGTGGCAGCCGCGCGTGAAGAACGAATACAGATACTGGTAAGCCTCCGGCTTGTTCAGCACGGTATCGGCGGCAACTTGAATCTGCGACATCATCCGCGCGATTTCGAGCTCGAATACGGCTCGGTCGATGCCTTGCCGGTGCAACCAGTCCGACCGCGGCGCAAGCTTGTCGGGCATTTTTTGTCCCGAAGTCAGGTAAAAAAATCCGCGTGGGCGCGATCTGGTGAATATCCCACCGAGGGCAACAGTGGAGTCACAGGCGCCGCGACCGGGGCAGCGGTCGTCGGCATCCCCGGCGCCGGCGCGATCGCTTGCGCTCCCGAGACATGGGGCCCGGCCGGTGACGTTGCCAGCTGTGGAGTCACCGAGTCGAACCCGGCGGTTCGCATCTACGACCGAACGCTGTAGTGCCCGGCGCCGTGGACCATGCCGAGCACGGATGACATTTCGGTGCCGAGCACTTTCGGCACGTCGACGTCGGACTGCGACAGCCAGCGAACAACGGCGGACCGATGGAATCGGCCCTGCACCGACATTAGTTTCTTGAAGGCCTCTAGGAGCGCTACGGTGAGAGCGCTGGCTCCAGCAAGCGGAATCAGACAGTTTTGAAGTGCTCTGACCAGCACAGTTTGAGGCCGGCGGCAGTTGAGTCCGATGCAGCATCGGCTGCCCCGGCCACCGTCACAGATGCCAACAGAGGTGCCAACGCCGAGAACCTAGCTGCCGGGTCCCGGACGATCCCTCACTTGTTTTGAGAAGAGATCGGGATGGCTTTGCTGCCATCGTTTGAGCGCCTGGACGGGAGCTTCGTGATGCAACGCCTTCTGGGGTATTCGGTGGTTGTACAGCCAGACGAAGCGGTGCAGCGTTTGCGCCATGCGCCGCAAACAGCGCGCCTCTTATGATCGCAGCATGAGTCCGCATGACCACGATCACGAGCGCAGCAAGCTGGGCGAGATGGACTTGAGGGTGCGCGCGCTCGAAAGTGTTCTTACTCAAAAGGGCTATATCGATCCGGCCGCGCTGGATAGATTGATCGACACCTACCAGACCCGCATCGGCCCGCGCAATGGCGCCAGCGTGGTCGCCCGGGCTTGGGTCGACGCCAAATTTCACGAGTGGCTGCTGCGCGATGCGACGGCCGCCATCTCATCGATGGGTTATGCGGGCCGGCAGGGCGAGCACATGCTGGTGGTGGCCAACACACCAGAACTGCACAACCTTGTCGTCTGCACCTTGTGCAGCTGCTACCCCTGGCCCGTGCTCGGCTTGCCGCCAACCTGGTACAAAAGCGCCCCCTATCGCGCACGCGCGGTTCGAGACCCGCGCGGGGTGCTCGTTGATTTTGGCGTGGTGCTTGCCGAAGGAGTCGAGGTCCGCGTCTGGGATTCGACCGCCGAGTTGCGCTACCTGGTGCTGCCCGAGCGGCCCGTCGGCAGCGAATCGATCGACGAAGCGGCACTGGCATCGCTGGTGACGCGCGATTCCATGATCGGTACTGGTCTGGCCTTGAAGCCCACGCCATGAGCTACATGACCCACGCCGACCTCGGAGGCCAACAAGGCCACGGCGCCGTCGTGCCCGAACCTAAAGGCGAACTGTTCCATGCCGCCTGGGAGCAACGCGCGTTCGCACTGACAGTGGCAATGGGTGCGACACGAACATGGAATCTTGACATGAGCCGCGCCGCGCGCGAGACGCTGCCGGGGTATGCAACCTTGAGCTACTACGAAATCTGGATCGCTGGTCTGCAGCAGCTGCTTCAGGAACGCGGCATGCTTGACGACGCCGAGATCGCTGCGGCACGCGCGCTGCTGCCGTCCGTGGCAGTCGCGCGTGTGCTGGCGGCCGCCGATGTTGCGGCGGTCTTGGTCGCAGGT
>JANLUW010000609.1:0-2594 GCA_031363645.1 Rhizobacter sp.
ACGACGATGCGCGGCTTGAACTCGAGCACCCGGTCGATCGCCTTGATCCAGGCCGACACGTCGGCATCGGCAACGAACGGAATGCGGCCCGTGAACATCAGGTCGCCGACGAACAGCACGCCGTCTTCCTCCACCATCATCATCAAGTCCTCCGGCGTGTGCGCCGGGCCGGCGTGCATGACGTGAAAGGTGAGGCCGCCCCTCCTGAACACGGTGTCTTCACCCACGAAGCGATCGGGAACAACGACGCGGGTCAGGTCGTTCACCCATGGAGACAGCGACTGCCTGCGCTCCGCCAGGCGGGCCGCAGGGGCATCGGTCGCCAAGTAGTCGCGCACGAGCTCGTGGGCCCAGACATCGACGCCGGGCTTCTTGAACGCCTGCAGGCCATAAAAGTGATCGGCGTGGTAGTGGCTGACGATGACTCGCCTCACAGCCTGGTTCGTCGTCTTCGCGATGAGATCCGCGAACCGCTTGCCGAGCGCCGGTGTGCCGAGTGCGTCAAACACCACCACGCCGTCGGAGGTGACCACGAAGCCCGCATTCGCGTTGAACCCTTCGTTCGCGCTCGAGACCATCCCCGCCTGGCCGAGCAGGTAGTAGCTGTGCGGGGCCACCTGAAAGACCTGCATCGGCACGCTGACCGGCTCGAACTCCTGCATCGGCGCTGCGGCCACGTCGAGAACTGCGGCACTCAGCAGCGCGGCAGCGAGAAGGGACCTGATGCGCATGCGTGACACCGATCGCTCGATCACGCCGGACCTATTTCGGAAGGTAGACCTTGCTGCGGTCCATCTTGTAGGTCCACGGCAGGCCCGCGTTCTTCCAGCCGTTGACACTGCGCCGGCCGTCCTTCGACAGATCGCCTTCGAACCCGTCGACAACCGAGTACACGCGGGTGTAGCCGGAGTCGGCGAGCTGCTGGTTGATCGCGCGCGAGGATCGATCGCCGGAGCGGCAGATCAGGATGACCACATCGTCCTTGCCGAGGCCTTTCTCGGCCATGCGCCGCGCCAGCTCGGCACCAAAGTCGGCGTTCGGTTCCAGCTTGTAGGCGCCACGCTTATCGTCGAAGGCGAGGCCGATGTCCGGCAGGTCGACATACGGCACGTTCGCATCGGTGACCGCCGGTGAGCCGGTGAACATCACCTCGGCCTTGGTGCGGATGTCGGCGAACAATGCCTTCGCACCGAGCTTCTCCTTCAGCGCGGCGGCCTCTGCAGCTGTCACATACAGGTTGAGTTTGGTCCGCTTTTCTTCGGGCAGATCTTTGGCGTCGATCGCGAAAGCGCGGGGTGCGAGCATGGCGAGAAACACAGCGATGGTGAGGCAGATCAGCGGGTACGGACGTGTGGTGTTCATGGTTCTCTCGTTTCGTTCAATGCGGCGTTCACGCGCGCGCCATGCCCGGGTTGCCTTCGACGCCGACGAGTTTGGGCTGATTGAGCACAGGCGCCTTGATGACGTTCTGGTTGCGCAGGTAGGTCTCGACCACATCCCAGATCGGTTCGCCCTTCGCGCCTTCGGCGACCGGCGCCCAACCGGCCACCTTGTAGGTCTTGTTCGCCTCGATCGGCTTGCCCTTCAGCTGCATGTCGGAGATGCGCGACCCGGCCTTCTCGCCCGGCGTGCAGGTGTACTGCAGGCCGCCGACGCGCACCATGTCGCCGCCCTGCTGGTAGTACGGATCGGGGTTGAACAGGTTGTCGGCCACGTCTTCGAGAATTGTCTTGATCGTCTCGCCGCTCATGTCGGCGAGCGTGGTGTGGGGATAGGTGATCGCGAGCTGGTCCATCATGAGTTCGCGCGTGATCTTCTGGCCGGGCAGCAGCGAAGTGCCCCAGCGGAAGCCCGGCGAGAACGCGATGTCGGCGCCCTTCACGTCCATCAGCGCGTCGACGATGAGCTGGTCCCAGGTGCCGGTGAAATTGCCGCGCCGGTACAGCAGCCCCTCGCTGACGGCGAGCGTCTCGTTCAGCTTGTCGGCGAACGGAGCGCGTACGTTGTCGATGTGGGCCTGCATCGCTTGGTCGGCCGGCAACAGGTTCGAGAAAACCGGCATCAGCCTGTAGCGGAAGTCCTGGATGCGACCGCCTCTCACGTCGAAGTCGAGCACGCCGAGAAACTTGCTGTTCGAGCCGGCGTTCGTCACCAGCGTGGCGCCGCCGCGGTTCTTGATCACCACCGGTGCCGGCACGCCGTCGTGCGTGTGGCCGCCGAGGATCGCATCGATGCCACTCACCCGCGACGCCATCTTCAGGTCAACATCCATGCCGTTGTGCGACAGCACGACGACGACCTTCGCGCCCTTGGCCCGCACCTCGTCGACGACCTTCTGCAGGTTCTCGTCCTGGATGCCGAACGACCAGTCGGGCACGAAGTAGCGCGGGTTGGCGATCGGCGTGTACGGGAATGCCTGCCCGATGACGGCCACCTGAACGCCGTTCATTTCACGCATCGCGTAGGGCTCGAACACCGGGTCGCCAAAGTCGGCGGTCTTGATGTTCTGCGCCAGGAATGCGGTCTTGCCCTTGAAATCTTTCTCGACGATCTCCTGCACGCGCTTCGCGCCGAGCGTGAACTCCCAGTGCGAG
>JANLUW010000013.1:0-2823 GCA_031363645.1 Rhizobacter sp.
GCCGCGTACCAGCGAACGCACACCAGCATCACCTCGATCGGGTAGTGCAGCCGCTTTAAAACCTTGCGCACCGCCTCGTTCATCGTGCTCTTGTCCATCAGGTCAGCTTACGCGTACCGACTTACTGCGACAGAACCGCGACACGGGCACGTGCCGATTGATCGCCATCGGTCTTGACGTTATGGGATTGCCGGTGAGCCTGTTCGCGGTGAACTCACCTGAGGCATGCGGTACAGGGCGCAAATCTTATTTCCGTCTGGATCACGCATGTAGGCGATGTACAGGCTGCTTGTCGGGCCAACGCGAATGCCAGGCGGGTCTTCACAGGTGGTCCCGCCATTCGCGAGCCCAGCAGCATGTCACGCGTCGGCTTGTTCGGCCGACTGGCAGGCGAACCCTACGGTACCGCCATTGCCGACCGTAGCGGGATCCTCATCAATCGGAAGAGATACCGAGAAGACGCCGGTTGGCGTTCGCCAAAAGACGCGGTGACGGTCAACCACCCCGGCTGGCACGCCGAGAGCACCAAGCGCCGCGTCATAGAACGTCTTGGCGCGCTCGAGGTTATTGGTGCCGATCATGATGTGCGAAAACATTCTGCGTTGGTCCTATTTCTAGCGTTTCCAGAAGGTCGATGAACGCACGATTTTCTTCCAGCGCCGCACGAAACCCAAACCGATCAGACCGAGTCCCAGAAGGACGGCACTATCCGGCTCGGGAACGGTCGATACGGTGAAGCTGATCGGCGTACCCAGGTGTCCCGGCTGCCCGCAATTCGACGCACCGCAGTCTGCGCCGGTCAGATCGTAGTATTGGCCATTCAAGTCGTAGACGTTGTAGCGGTCGTCGCCCGCGTGAAAGGTGAAACCGCCTGTCTGAAGGTACGGAGCCGTTGCCGACAAAAGGTTGTCGCTCGTCAACACACCACCGCCGGTGGCGAGATACGTCCCGGCGGGAAAAAGGGCATTCATGGCTTGGCCGTTGCGGGTGCCACTCAGGCCAACAATCTGGTATTCACCGCCGACTGCCGTCGCCAACGTGGTCAGGACCCCGGTGGCCGAGATGCCGACGCCGGAGTAGGCGAAGTTCCAGTCTATCGACGGGACGGTCATGGCCGAGAACGACACGCTCGTGCCGAGATGCCCGGCCGTGCCGCATGTCAAGCCGTTGCAGTCTGCGCCCGCGAGTTGGTAGTACTGCCCGCCAGCGTTGTAGACGTTGTAAAGGTCTGGTCCTGCCCGCACGGTGAACCCACCGAGGCCGAGCGATGGCGAAGCCGCAAATAGGAGGTTGTCACTGGTCAGCACACCACCGCCGCTGGCGAGGTACGTGCCTGCCGCCAACAGCGACTCAACCGGAGTTGTCCCAATTTTGCCGCTCACGCCCTGGATCGCATACTCGCCCGGCGTCGCCGTGCTGGAAGTCGCAAGGTAGCCGCTTCCGGAAACGCCCGAGGCGGCATACGAGTAGCTCCAAACAGTTGTTGCATGCGAGGGCATCGTTGTGAACGTCGCCACGCAGATTGTTACAGCAGCTAGTAACTTAGGACCGTTTTTCAATTTGCTCACCTCGTCGCAATACGCGGGACTCGCGTGGCACACAAGTCTCGTGGCACATGCTCGGGGCCGCTATCCCCGAAACAAGGGTTCTGTCGCAATAACAGAGAGAGGCTGAGAGGGTCCCTGACTTGGCAGGCCTCAAAAGGCCAGGGAATAGAACTTGTCAGCGGCGGACGAGGCTTTGTCTTTGTGGCAATCGAGCTGCCCCTTTTTGATCATGTGCATGGTCTCGATGCCGGAGAGGATGGCGCGAGCGCAGCGAAATGACTTGAACCCGAGCATCGGTCGCACGACCCGTTTGATCGCCCGGTGATCCTGCTCGATCAGGTTGTTAAGGTATTTCGATTGGCGCATCTCGATGTCCGCGCCGCTGTCGGCGCACAGGCCGACGATCGCTGCCGTGTTGGCGCCGCTCTTGTCGATCGCACAGCGAGATCGCTCAACGTCGCCGCGACGCTGAGGCATGGCTAGCCGCTGCATTCGGCGGCATGTTTTGCAAGGACCGGTTCCGGTTTCCCAGCCGACCTTGGGGCTTGGCGAGTGGCCAACTGCACTCGACCCATTGGAGCCGGTGGCGGTTTTCTCGGCGAGCGACCGGTCTACCTTGGAACTTGACCTTCGCCGAAGCCGTCGAGCAGATCAGTGTTGGCGACAGCGGTCGTTTGCAGGTGCCCAGCATCGACCGGGAGAGGATCCCGGTTGAACGACGGCATCTGAAAGCCGCGTACTCACGCTGCCGACCCCAAGCCGCCGGTGGCATTTTTCAGGCCGAGCGGCCGCACCACTCAGGAAGCTGCCGTTCGCGCATCAGGACGAGAAATCCATGCCAAGAGATTGCGGTCGTTCAGGGCTCGTGTGGCCCGGCCAGCAATGGCTCGCGGATGAACGACTGCTGCTACAGGCTGCGAACTGGTGCTGCCGACCCGAAGCGGGCATACACCGAGAACAATTCGGCGGCCGAAAGCCGATGCCCCCACCATGCAACGAACTTCGATTTTTATCAGTCGCCACGCGACCTGAATCGGGCATATGGTTGCGCTCGCCATGGGGTTCTGTCGCAGTAAGTCGGTACGCGTAAGCTGACTCGATGGACAAGGGCAAGATGAACGAGGCGGTGCGCAAGGTTTTAAAGCGGCTGCACTACCCGATCGAGGTGATGCTGGTGTGCGTTCGCTGGTACGCGGCCTATCCGTTGAGCCTGCGGCAGATTGAAGAGATGATGGTCGAGCGCGGAGTGGTTGTCGATCACGCCACGATTCATCGG
>JANLUW010000073.1:0-1785 GCA_031363645.1 Rhizobacter sp.
GGTTGAGCGCCGCCGACAGCAGCGAGTGGTACAGCCACGGCTCGCCAGGCCACATCGCGTCTTGAAAATTGCCGAAGTTCGGCAGCCGTTGTTCGATGAAGACCGCGAGCGCCTGCAGTGCCTGCTCGCGCGTCACGGGCCACGCAAAACTGTCGAGCGAACCGGGGTGATCGGCAAAGCGCGTGTTGACGAGGTCGATCACGTCGCGCGTCGTCGCATCGGGCTCGAAGCGAAGTGGCGGCGGCAGCGCGCCGGGCCCGGCCGCACCGAAGGCGCCGCGGTTGTCGGCGTCGTAATTCCACTGGCCGCCGACGGGTTTGCCGGACTCCATCAACACGTCGTGCCGCTGGCGCAGTTCGCGGTAGAAGTATTCGAGGCGCAGTGATTTGCGGCCTTCGGCGTGGGCCGCGAATTCGCGCACGGTGCTGAAAAAGTGGCGGTCTTCGCGCACGTCGAGTGCGAGTTCAGACTCGGCTGCAACCGCGCGCAGAGATTGGTACACGCGCCAGTCACCGGGCGCGCACATCACCAGCCGCTGCGGCTTCAGCCTTGCGATCGCATCGCGCAGCTGTACTGCCAACGGCTGGCTGCCCGCGGCCTCGTCGAGCCGGGTGTAGTCGACTGGCATGCCCGCGTTGCGTACGTGACTTGCGAAGTGCCGCATCGCTGCGAGGAATACGGCGATGCGTTGTTTGCCTGACCAGACATGCGTCGATTCTTCGGCGGCTTCGGCCATCCAGACCGAGTCGCACGCGGGGTCGAAGTCGTCGAACGCCGACGACTGCCAATCGAGCTGGTCGCCCAGCACGATCACGAGTGCGCGCATCTCAGGCATGGGTGCTTCCTCCGACGTGTTTTCCTTGCCGGCAGGCGTCGGAGCAGAACTTCACGTCGGCCCAGTTTTTTGCCCATCGCTTGCGCCAGGTCATTGCGCGACCGCAGGCCACGCAGGACTTGCTCGGCAACGAGGCCTTGTTGCCCTTGAACGATGCACCGACTTCGCTCATCCCTTCTTCGCCCAGGCGCTGCACCAGCCTTTGGCTGCCACCTGCTTGCCCGCGAACAACGGGCAGCCGCCTGCTTCGTCGGCTGGCTTGCCTTGGTACAACGCGCAACTGCTGCAAACCTGGCCGGCGGCGTACTTCGGGTACTTCTTGGTGTCGGTTTTCGTGGCGTCCGGCACGTAGCCGAGCGCGGCAGCCTGCGGGTCTTTAGCGTCGACTTGTGCCTGCGCCATGGCGCCCAGGGTGAAGCCGGCGGTACCGACGGAAAGGGTCATCAAAAAAATGCGGCGGGTGGTGGACATGAAAGTCTCCTTTGGTTGTGAATAAAAAAAGTGCGGTGTTCGTGCGGTCAGTGGGTGGAATCGGCCAGTTCCGGCTCGGCTTCTGTGGTTTTGGCGGTTTTGGCGGTTTTGGCGCTGTCGGCGGTATCGACATTCTCAGTGGTGTCAGCAGTCTCGACAGTTTGCACATCCAGCATATCGTCGAGCGACGCGGCCACGGCGTCGGCGAGCTCGTCGCCGGAGCACCACGCGGCCTCGACCGTGCCGTCACCGAACGAATCGCCGCACACGCCCAGCCCAAGGCCGGCGCTCCACCAGCAATCGAAACCGCCGGCCGCAGGGTTCGCCAGCTGCGCATAGCGCCAGCGGTGCACGCCCGCGTGGTGCCAGCGCACCGGCAGCCCGCGTGGCAGTTTCTTTTCGAGCGCGGCGCGCAGTGCCTTGCAAACGTCGGCAGGGTCGTCTTCGAGGTGCGCGAGGCTCCAAGCCGAAGTGGCGTG
>JANLUW010000074.1:0-4642 GCA_031363645.1 Rhizobacter sp.
CCGATTGGTCCATCACTCGACGATCTTCGAGCTCAACAACGTCGAGAGCTACCGAAGCAAGGAAGCTGCGCGCCAGCAAAAACTCGACCGCAGCACCCTCAAAACAAACCGCCAACGTCAATCATCCAGCGACAACGACAAACAACCAAAGGAACCCAATCCATGACCCACTGAACCAGCGACATTCATCCCCGTCCAACCGGCCACGCTGAATGTCGTTTTACCGGACACGCTGCTTGACGCTCTCCACCCATACGAAATGTAACTTCGGTTTCCTCAGGGCACTATTGCGCAGCACCCCTTGTGTGCGGGGTGATGGGCTGCATTTCCCACGAATAAGGGGTGCGCTCGTGCGCCCGCACTGCGTCGATCTCGACGACCTCATTGGTGCGTAGGAACGAGACCCTCATCCGGCCGTGAGTCGGTAGCCATCAGCGGGGGATCGCGTCCATCTGATCCCGCGCTTCTCGGATCTCGGCATTCACCATGCGCGATAGCTCGCGCAACATCAGCCAGTGCCCGCCGTTGTAGACGTTTCTCGACGCGGCGACCTTGCCGTCAGGGGTGCGTGGCCCCGTAGCCTGCTGCCACGGCTTCCAGGTGCGGATTAGCTCGGCCTACCGTGCCCTGCGCTCGGGTGTCCAACTCGTTGCCATGCGATGCCTCCAATAGTCCGTTTTGCTGGCCTGCGATTTGCCCCGCGTGCGTGTGCGTGCCTGCGCTTAGTGGTGCGGTTTCTGCGCTGACTGCGCCGCTAACCCCGTTGTTCACCTGCTGCGGCCCGCTGCTGATGTTGGCCCGCTTCACGAAAGCGACTGGGCGCGGGTTCTTGATCTCGGCCAGCGCCTCAAGGGGTCGTCTCAGAATTCGGAT
Organism: Rhizobacter sp.; assembly: GCA_031363645.1. GTDB lineage: Bacteria > Pseudomonadota > Gammaproteobacteria > Burkholderiales > Burkholderiaceae_C > LMDS01. The sequence goes on from JANLUW010000074.1 coordinate 874, forward strand.
TGCAAAGTACGTCAGTGGCCTGATCCTGGCTCTCAAACGCCATGTGAGTGAACACTTGAGTCGGGAGCCATAAAAACAGGGTCGCGGGGTTACCGGCGTGATGACAACATGAAATCTAGAAAGTGACAGATTGAAGGTAAACCGACAGCCGCGTTCGCTGCCCTCCGCAGACCTTACTTCACCGCGATGTCCCAGACGCCGCGGCCATAGGTGGAAGCGCGCAGGAAGCTGCCGTCGGCCGGCATGTACAGGTCGCTGATCTGCACCGTCGGCAGGCCGGCACCATACTGTGTCCAGTTTGCACCCCCGTCCAGCGTGCGGTAGACGCCCAGGTAGGTGGCGGCATAGACGGTGTTGCCCGTTAAATCGTTGGGGGCCGTCAGCAACCGACTGATCGGGGCGATCGGTAAACCGTTGCTGGCGGCCTTCCAGGTCACGCCGCCGTCGGTGGTCTTGACGACGTAGACCGACTGTCCTGCGGCCCCGGTGTTGGGGTTCTCGGACGCGACGTACAGCACCTTGTTGTTGGCGTACGCGATGTTGCTGTTGAAGCCCTTATGGCCAAGCACCCTGGTGTCGCGATTGGTCCAGCTCTGGCCGCCGTTCTCGGTGATCAGGATGGAGCCGCTCGGGCCCACCGCGGCCACGTGGTTCAGGTCCAGCGGACTGACCGACACGCTGTGCCAAGTGCCGCGGATGTAGCCGGTGTAATCGGCGCCCTTGAAGATCGGGCTCCACTTGGCGCCGGCGTTGTCGGTGCGATAGATGCCACTGGCCGTGTTGGTGAAGTACGTGTTGCCAACGGGGTCCGCGGCGGCAGACGGCGTGGCGATCGGCGTCACGAAATACGCGTCGCAGGCGAAGATGCCGTTGTACGTGCAGGTCGCGTCGTCGAACACCGGGTTGCTCCACTTCTTCTGGATGTTCGGCGTCTTGTCGGCGTAGTAGATGTAGCCGAAGACGTAGCTGCCCAAGGCGCTGTTACCGGTGGCCTGGCTCCAGCCGACGCCGAAGCCGTCGCCACCGAAACTCTGGTTGAACACACCGGTGTTGCCTGAACGGATGCGCGTGCCGTTGTCCTGCAAACCGATGAGCACGCTCTTCGGGTCGGTGCCCGAGGTCGCCATCGAATAGATCAGGTGGTCGGTGAGGCCGACATTCTTCTGGTCGGTGAATTTGCCGCCGTTGTCGTAGCTGACGAAGATGCCGCCGTCGGTGCCGAAGAGCAGGCGCTTTTTGCCGCCCGCCGTCGACACCGTCGCCGTGTGGTGGTCGGCGTGCATGTAGTTCAGGCCGAATTGCGCCAGCCAGTTCGTGATCAGCGTCCACGAGGCGCCACCGTCGGTGGTCTTAGCGCTGGCCAGTTGGCCGCCAAGGAACACGGTGTTGCGGTTCGGGTCTGTTGGGTCGACCGTGATCATCTGGTTGTAGAACGACTGCCCGAGCATGAGGTCCATGGTCGGGTTTTCTTCGTTCGGATTCGTAGGCGCCCTGGTGTTCAGACCCAGTGCCGTCCAGGTGAGGCCGCCGTCGGCGGAGCGCAGCAGGTCTTTTTGGCCGCCCGCGCCATCGCTGTAGCTCTTGCCGGCAAAGGCATAGACCACCGGGTCGCCAGCCGTGGCCACGGCCAGGGTCACGCGACCCGCGCCAGAGGTCAAGCTTGGCGCGCTCACCGGCGCCCAGCTCAGGCCGTTGTCGGTCGAGCGGTACAGCGTGGCCGGCGAGTAGTAGCCGCCCGCGGCCGCAGTGGCCAACCAGCCGGCACTGGTGCGCGCCAAGCTCCAGACCCGCGCGCCACTGCCGCCCGCAGGGGTCAACACCTTGCTGTAGCTGGCGCCGCCGTCGGCCGAGCGGAAGATGCCAGCGTCTGTGCTCACCAGCACCACGTCCTGCGCGCCGCTGGTATCGACCTTGAGGTCCAGCACCATTGAGGCGCCGGGCAGCGAAACGAATGGAGACCAGCTCTCGCCGCCATTGGTCGACTTCAGCATCGCGCCACCGATGAGCGGAATGCCATCGAAGGGGTCGCCGGTGCCGTAGTACAGCGTGTCGGGGTCGCGCCCCATCGCTGCGGCGCCTCCGCTGGTGGTGACGACCTTGTCGGTGACGGGCACCCAGTCCGGGTACGGCGACTCGAAATTCGTGGTCTTCCACAGCCCGCCGCTGGACGACAGCACATACAGCGTGTTCGCGTCGGTCGGGTGCGGCAGGATGTTGCGCAGGCGGCCACTGTCGGTGACGCTGAGCTTGATGTCGTTTTGCGTCTTGTTTGCGCGCGTCGGCCCGATCGAGGTCCACAGCGGCGTGCCCGCCGGCGGCGTGGCGCCGGGTGCGAGCTGCGGATAGGTGATGCGCTGGCGCTGCAGCTCGGCAATCATCTTCTGCGAGAAATCGGCCGGGATGGTGCCGAACCGGGCTTTGGTCCACTCAAGGCGGCCGAGCACGGTCGGACGGTTTTCCTCGCCGCCGCCGGCGGCCAAGAAGCTCCGCAGATTTTGCGAGCTGGTGTAGCCGGTCTCGCTGGACGCGGGGGATTGTTGCGCTTGGGCAGAGCCGAAGCCCCAGGTGATGGCCAACAGTGCGGCCGAAAGCGCAGTGTGTTGTACGGTCTTATGAAGCAAGCTCATGGTCGTCCTTTGATCGTTTTGGATGGCCAGACTTCTTGCTGGCGGTTTCCCCCGTTGAGCGAGAGCTTGCAGAGAATAGCGATGTGCAGCGCGCCGTGTTGCGAACGGTCACCGTGCATTGCACCCGGCCCCTCGAATGCGGGGCAGGGAAACTCCGGAGGCATCGCCGCTGCCGACAATACGTTCGCACAGAGCTGTCATTTCATCGGCCACGCGCAGTCGGTCGACTGCGATGCAGCGTTGCAATCGGGCGCGCCGGTCGATCCATCAACGGCGGGTCTGCGCCGTCGCCCCGAACTTGCCTGGCGTGAGCATCCGCTCTTGGCCGACAGGTGACCGTCGCTGGTCGACCAACTGCCAACAGAGCGCTTAGCAGGCTGTTGAAAAACCGATGACTGAACGGCTGAACGAGCCACGGTTGTTGCGCCCGGACGACTCATACAGTGCCCGACGGCTGAATCGATGGTCGAGACCTGCACCGGACTCGACATTGCATCCTTGCACTGCGGCAATCGATGCGTTTGGCGCTCTTGCCTCATCCTTCATGCCGCCGAATCCGCAAGATTGCGCAACTGGGTGAGGTTGTAGGCGGCCATCGTCAGGGTAAACGCGTGGTGCACCTTTTCCAGTCCTCGCAGCATCACCTGGCGCATCGCGCCGGACCATCTTGGCCCAGCCGAAGCACTGCTCGATGCGCTTTCTTTTGCGTTGGCTGATTTCGTAGCCCACATGCCGAGTGGTCCGGCCATCGATGGCGCTGCCGCCGCTGCGCGTGACGTTCTGCGCCACATGCGGCGTGACATCAATTTCGTGGCACGCCCGCACGAAGCCGCGCGTGTCGTAAGCCTTGTCGGCTCCCACGGTGATGTGCTGCCCCCGAACCTCGATCTCCCCGAGCATCGCGGCCGCCGCGTCGCGCTCGGCGGTCCCTGTGGCCTTGGTGGTCTCCACGTTGACCACCAGTGCGTGGCGGTTGTCGGTCGCAATGTGCCCGAGAAAGCTCAGCAGCGCGGGTGCCGCGTGGCTCTTGCGGTAGAGCAAAGAGTCGGGATCGGTCTTCGACTCGTGGGTCTCGTTGCTGCGCCGCTCACCCCGCCAGTCCTCGGGGTCTCGGTCGTCGTCGCTGCCGTCCTTGCGCCGCA
>JANLUW010000309.1:0-9104 GCA_031363645.1 Rhizobacter sp.
AGCGTTGCAAGGAGCGCGGTGATCGACCAAGGCCCGATCTTCGCGAGCGCGGCGTCGAACGCCGCCTGCCCGCGGCCGAGCAGCACCTTGCGCCACAGCTGCGCGATCACGACCGGGATCACGATGTACAGCACCACCGACGTGATCAACGTGTCCCACGGCACGACGATGGCCGACATGCCCAACAGCAAGGCCACGATCGGCGCGAAGGCGAACACCATGATCGCGTCGTTGAGTGCCACCTGCGACAACGTGAAGAGGGGGTGGCCGCCAGTGAGCCGGCTCCACACGAACACCATCGCCGTGCACGGCGCTGCGCCCAGCAGGATCAGCCCCGCGATGTAGCTGTCGGCCTGACCCGCAGGCAGGTACGGCGCGAACACATGGCGGATGAAGATCCAGCCCAGCAGCGCCATCGAGAACGGCTTGACGGCCCAGTTCACGAACAGCGTGACGCCGATGCCGCGCCAGTGCTGCCTGACCTGCGACAGCGACGCGAAGTCGACCCTCAGCAGCATCGGGATGATCATGACCCAGATCAACAGGCCGACCGGCAGGTTGACCTTCGCGATCTCCATGCGGCCGATGGCCTGGAACGACCCCGGCAGCCTCTGGCCGAGGGCGATGCCCACGACGATGCACAGGAAGACCCAGACGGACAGGTAGCGCTCGAAGACACTCAGGGGTGCCGGAGCGGCGACAGGCGCGGGCAAGGGGGTGGTGTTCATGTGGCGTGTCTTCTCCGCGAGCCTTGGCTGCGGCCGATGTCAGGCCTTGCCGATGTCGGTGATCTCGCGCTGGATCGCCATCGAGTCGAGGCGCTCGATCGGCAGTGACAGCATCAGCTCGATGCGGCGTTTGAGCGTCACCGCGGTGGACATGAAGACACGCGCCTTGTCCTCGTCGCTGCCTTCGAACGCCGCCGGGTCCGGCACACCCCAGTGCGCGGTCATCGGCTGGCCCGGCCACACCGGGCACATCTCGCCGGCAGCGTTGTCGCAGACGGTGAACACGAAGTCGAGCGCGGGTGCGCCGGGCTCTGCGAACTCACCCCAGCTTTTGCTGCGAAAGCCATCGGTCGGGATGCGCAAGGTTTGCAGCGTCGAGCGTGCGAATGGATTGACCGTGCCGCCCGGGTGACTGCCTGCCGAGTGTGCGATGAAGCGTCCGCGCGCGACGTGGTTCAGCAGGCCTTCGGCCAGGACGGAGCGGGCCGAGTTGCCGGTGCAGACGAAGAGCACGTTGTAGACCTTGTCAGTCATGGAGGTTCCTTTGCGGCAGGCGCCATGCCGGCGATGGGGCAGTGGGTGGGTTCAGCAGGTGGTGCAGACAGTGGCCGCGGTGACCTCGCAAGCCGTGCCGTGGCAGCAGTGGGCGGTGAGGTAGGCGAGCAAGTCGTTCATCTGGTCCAGCGCCGGCCTGTAGATCAGGTTGCGGCTCTCGCGCTCCTGGGTCACCAAGCCGGAGTGGGTCAGTTCCTTGAGGTGGAAAGAGAGCGTGGAGGCCGGTACGCCCAACATCGCGGCCAGCGCGCCGGGCACCATCCCCGGCGGGCCGGCGCCGACCAGCGCGCGAAAGATGCGCAGGCGCACCGGCTGGGCAAGCGCTGCGAGGGAAACGACGGCGGCTTTTTCTTCCATTTTTCTATTTTGATGGAAATATAATGAATGGTCAAATGCGGCCATTGTTGTCCTTCGTGCGAAGGCTGCTTGGGGTGTGCCGGATGCCGGGAAATCGGCGCCCGGCTTCTCGAATCATCGCGGCGCCAACAAGGCGTCGATCTCGTGCGCGGTGCTGCGCGCCGTGCGCATGACGCCGATCAGCGTGGCCGAGGCCATTCCGGTCAAGTCGCCGTAGCCCACCAGCCACAGGCGGGGTGCGGCCGTGCATCGGGTGCCGTGCACGTCCACGCGACCTTCGTCGTCCCCGATGCCCAGGGGCGCGAGGTGCGCCAGCGCCGGCCTTAACCCGGTGCACCAGATCACCGCGTCGAACGATGCCTCGCTGCCGTCCGCCCACGCCACGCCGTTGGATGTGAGTCGGGCAAAGGGCTCGCGCGCTCGGAGGACGCCCCGCGCTCGAGCGTCCACCACCGGCGACACCATCACGATGTCGCCGAAGCCGCCCGGCAAGTGTTCGACCGGCCGGCCTTCTTGCTGGGCGCGCCAACGTTCGGTCGCGCGTTCGAACAGCACGCGGCCGCCCACGTCGTCGGGCAGGAAATTGGGTGCCTTCTCGGTCACCCACAACGTCTCGGCGACCTGCGACACCTCGGCCAGGATTTGCGCGCCCGAGTTGCCGCCACCGACGATCAGGACGCGTTGATCTGTGAACGGCGTCGGTCCGGCATAGTGGGCCGAGTGCAGTTGCCGGCCTGCGAACACCTCGCGACCGGGGTAGGCCGGCACGAAGGGTCGGCGCCAGCTTCCGGTGGCGCTCACCACGGCCTCGGCGTGCCATGTCTTGGGGCCAGAGCGCACGATCAGCCCGTCATCGCATCGCTCGACGACATCGACCAGCGCCGGCCGACGGATCGGCAAGGCAAAGCGTTCCTCGTACTGGCTCAAGTAGCCGATGACTTCATCCCGCGTCGGAAAGCCTTGCGCCGTTGCCGGGATGAGCCAGCCGGCCAGCGAACTCCAATTGGCCGGCGAGAAGAGCCGCAGGGATTGCCATGCATGACGCCGGGCGCCGCCGGGTCCGTCCTCGGCGTCGAGGATCACGAACGAGCGCTTCGTGCGTCGCAGGAAGTAGCCCGTCGACAGGGCCGCCTGGCCGCCGCCGATGATGATCACGTCGCAGCGGGTCATGGCACGCATCATCAGGCTGGCGTGCGTGTGCGGAAGGAGCGATGCGCCCGCAGCGCGGATCAACGCGGCGCGATTGGCCGTTGTGGCGTGATCGCCTCGATCTAGGGCTGCATCACGTTGGCCATCCGGCCGAGCGTCGCGTAACGCCACAGGTCGTCCATTCTTTGCTCGCCACGAACCGCGTAGCGGCACTGTTCGGCGGCGCACAGACTGGGCGCGAGTCGGCCTTTATGGTTCACCCATCGCCACAAACCGGCACACCGCGCCGGTCCTTGCATTCATTTGTCAAACGGAGATCATTGCCATGAGCCTTTTCCACGCGGTCGCATTTGTCGACCACCAGTCAGCACAGGTGTTGCAGTTCGACTCCGAACAAGTGGTGGAGCACAAGGTGCACACGCACCTGCACTTCACGCCGCAGCACCACAGCGGCGTTCGATCGGAGCACGAGTTTTTCGGTGAGGTTTGCGACGCGCTCGACGGCATCGCCGAGGTGCTCGTGACCGGCGGCCACACCGGCTTGGCCGACTTTCGCCACTACGCCGAAAAGCACCGCCCGCAAACCGCGGCGCGCATCGTCGGCTACGAAGTGGTCGACCACCCGACCGAGAACCAATTGGTCGCGCTCGCGCGGAAACACTTCGCCAAGTACGAGCTGATGGCCGGCAAGCGCGCGCGCAGCTGAGGCGGCACGGCCGCTGAACGCCTCAGCGAGCCGAGAATTCGAGCACCGCGCGCGAGAGCACTTTGCCTCGGCTCAGGCCTTGCGCGTCATGGCGAGTTCCTCGGGCAATCAAAAGGGTGCATCGACCTTGGCCGTGCACACCCGCTTTTTGTTGACGAACGCCTGGATACCCGTGTTGCCGAGCGCGCGGCCGTAGCCCGAACCCTTGATGCCGCCGAAAGGAAGTTCAGTGTCGGTCCAATCAATGTTGTTGATGAACACCATGCCGGTGTTGGCCCGGCTCGCCACACGTCGTCGATCTGCTTGAGCAGTTGCACGAGTGCGGCTTCGGTCGAGAGCGGGCCGTGCGTGGTCTTTTCGTCCATCGGGTCGCCGGGCTTCAAGGCCTCTGAGGCCGCCTTGAATTTCGCGAGGAACTTGACGGCGATCGCCTCTTGCACGGTAAAGCGCTGCGCGGCGCAGCAGGCCTGGCCGCCGTTGTACATGCGGCCCCCCGCGGACCCGTGCGGGCTGCGATTTTCCGACCGGCTGCAACGCTGCCGGTCAGCGCCACGCCCTTGATGCGCGGGTCGTCGATGACGGTGGCGGATTGCGCGTGTTCACTTGGGTGGGCGCGAGGAGGGCTGCGGCATGCTGGGCGTAGCAGGCCAAACGCAACGGCAGCGCCGCCGCTCGTCAGGCGAACGTGGTCGCGCTGTGGCCCAAGTCGAACGCCAGGCGTTCACAGGTGCGCGATTCGAGCGCTTGGCGGTCGAGCACATCGATGTGGCCACGGGTATACCGGATCACACCTTCGCGCCGCAACTTGTGAGCCGCTGCGGTCACGCCTTCGCGGCGCACGCCGAGCAGGCCGGCCACGTTCTCTTGGGTCATCGCCAACGCGTCGGTCGGCAAGCGGTCGAGGCCGATCAGCAGGCGCCGGCACAGCAGCTGGTCGATCGAGTGGAAGCGGTTGCAGGCGGCGGTCTGCGCGACCTGCGCCATCATGCCGAGGGCATAGCGCAACAGGATCGTCAACGACGGGGTCGCGGCGCTGGCGGCCTCGCGAACGATCTGCGCCCTGACCCGGTGAGCGTGGCCCGCACTCTGCACCACCGCCGCACCCGGCGTTCGGTTGCCGCCCATGAACAACGCGATCCCGACGATGCCTTCGTTGCCGACCACGGCGGTCTCGGTCGACTCGCCTTCGAACGTTGTCGACACCAGCGAAACGATGGCTGTGGTGGGAAAGTAGGCGTACGCCTGCTCGTCGTCCGATTCACAGATCACTTGCCCCGTGTGCAACGCCACCGATTCGATGTGAGGTTGCCAGCGTGGCGGCTCGGCTTCGCGCAGCGCAGCCAGCAATTGGTTGTGCCGCGAGTGCGGCAGGCCGAGGATTGCAGCGTTCATCGTGACCTTTGGTCGGTGTTGATTCCCGATCTTGCGATCACGGTGATCCAAAGGCGAGGGATGGGCGACGGGCGCGGTTGTGGGTGCGCTCCTACCCCGTGCGACGAGCGCGACGCGCTTTATGAGGCGCTTTACTTGACCGTCTACGTGGCGGTTCGTGCCGGCAGCAGCCGGCTGTATTCATTCTTGACGACGGAATAGCACTCGCAGCATCGGTTCTCGAGCCCGGGGCGATCGGTGATCGTGATGTGACCCCGCGTGTAGCGGATCAGTCCGGCCTTCTGCAGCTTGAGTGCGCTCTCGGTCACGCCCTCGCGGCGCACCCCGAGCATGTTGGCGATCAGCTCCTGCGTCATCACCAGCTCGTCGCCCGAGAGGCGGTCCAGGCTCAACAGTAGCCAGCGGCAGAGTTGTTGATCGAGCGAATGGTGCCGGTTGCACACGGCCGTTTGCGACATCTGCGTGATCAGCGCCTGCGTGTAGCGCAGCAGCAGGTGCAGCACCGGCGCACGGTTGAATTCTTCCTTGATGACCCGCGACGCGAGCCGAAAGCCATGGCCTGCGCTCTGCACCACCGCACGGCTCGGCGTCGACTCGCCACCCATGAACAGCGAAATGCCGACGATGCCTTCGTTGCCGACCACGGCGATCTCGGCCGAGGCACCGCTTTCCATCACGTACAGAAGCGACACGATGGCGGTGGTCGGAAAGTACACATGGCTCAGCGTGCCGCCGGCCTCGTACAACGCGTCGCCGAGCGGCATCGCCACGTGCTCGAGTTGGGGCAGCCAGCGCGCCCATTCTTCGGCGGGCAATGCAGCGAGCAAATGGTTTGCTTTTGGATCGGGAAGGGCGGCCATCACACGTGCAGGGCGGCTCGAAGTGGCCGGCAGTGGCCCGGGACAGCGCCGCCGCGACTGCCCACGTAAGTATAAGTAGCAACCCTCGAATTTTCATGTTCCATCGCGTAACGCACGCGTGGGCCCGCGCGGGCATATTGCCGGGCGGCCGGGCAGCCGGATTGCCGAACAACGTTGCCCAACGCACAGACTGCGAACGCCGACTGATCGAACCTTCGGGCATGAACACACATCGCAAAGCTTGGCTCGTGGGCGGCGGCATCGGCTCGATGGCGGCCGCCGCTTTCATGATTCGCGACGGCGGCATGGCCGGCACCGACATCACCCTCCTTGAGGCCGCGCCGGTGATGGGCGGCAGCCCGGACGGCGGCGGCGATCCGGTCAACGGCTACACGCTGCGCGGCGGCCGCATGCTGACGACCGACAACTACGAGTGCACCTGGGACCTCTTCAAATCGATCCCCTCGCTGCACCATCCGGGCCAGACCGTGTTCGACGAGACCGCGGCGTTCAACGAGAAGCACGTGTCCAACGCCATGGCCAGGCTGGTCGACCGCAGGCGTGCGAAGGTGTCGGTCGCGTCGATGGGCTTCTCGATGCAAGACCGGGTCGAACTGCTCAAGCTCAGTGCCGCAAGCGAAGACGAGCTCGGTGCGAGCTGCATCACCGACTGGCTCTCGCCTGCGTTCTTCGAGACCGAGTTTTGGTTCATGTTGGTCACCACCTTCGCGTTCCAGCCCTGGCACAGCGCGGTCGAGCTCAAGCGCTACCTGCACCGCTTCATGCTCGAGTTCTCGCGCATCGAGACGCTGGCCGGCGTCAAGCGCACCGTCTTCAACCAGTACGACTCGTTCGTGCTGCCGCTGCAAGCCTGGCTCGAAGGGCAGGGCGCTCGGATGCTGAGAGATTGCCGGGTCACCGACCTCGATCACCAGGCCACAGGCGGCCGGTTCGGCGTCACCCGCATCCATTGCCTGCGGCAAGGTCAACACGAGGCGATCGCCGTCGGCAACAGCGATCTCGTCCTCGTGCAGAACGCCTCGATGACCGACGCCGCCAGTTTCGGGTCGATGACGAGCGCGCCACCGCAGCTGTCCAAGGCCGACAGCGGCGGCTGGACGCTCTGGGAAAAGCTCGCCGCGGGCCGCCCGGAGTTCGGCAACCCGGCGGCCTTCAACAGCAGCATCGCGCAGTCGTGCTGGGAATCGTTCACCGTCACCTGCAAGAACCCGGCGTTCTTCGACGCGATGAACCGGTTCAGCGGCAACGAGGCCGGCACCGGCGGGCTCGTGACGTTCAAGGATTCGAACTGGCTGATGTCGATCGTGCTGGCGCACCAGCCGCACTTCACCGATCAGCCGGCCGATGTGCAGGTGTTCTGGGGCTACGCGCTGTTCCCGGACCGGGTCGGCGATTTCGTGGCCAAGCCGATGGCCGAGTGCAACGGCGCCGAACTCCTGCAGGAGCTGTGCGGCCACCTGCGCTTGGACCTCGGCACCTTCGCTGGCGCGAACTGCATTCCTTGCCGCATGCCCTACATCACCAGCATGTTCATGCCGCGCAAACTCGGCGATCGGCCGCTGCCGGTGCCGGCCGGATCGAAGAACTTCGCGTTCGTGAGCCAGTTCGTCGAGATCGAAAACGACTGCGTGTTCACGGTCGAGTATTCGGTTCGTGCGGCGCAGACGGCGGTTTATGAACTGTTGGGCGTGGACCGAAAGGTGCCGGCGGTCACGCCGCACGACAAGTCGCTCAAAACGCAGTTCGAGGCGATGATCAAGGCCTTCAAATAACGTCGGCGCTCGACAAGGAATCCTGATGAACATCCTGATGGTTTTAACCTCACATGACCGGCTCGGCGACACCGACAAAAAAACCGGCTTCTGGCTTGAAGAGTTCGCTGCGCCGTACTACGTGTTCATCGATGCGGGCGCCGCGGTCACGCTGGCCTCACCGCTCGGCGGCCAGCCACCGCTCGACCCGAAGAGCGACGACGCGGCCTCGCAAACCGATGCCACCCGCCGCTTTAAAGCCGACCCCGCCGCCCAAGCCGCCCTCGCCCACACGCTGGTGTTGCGCGATGTGGCAGCCGGCCCGTTCGATGCGGTCTTCTACCCGGGCGGCCACGGCCCGCTTTGGGATCTGGCCGAAAACGCGTACTCGATCGTGTTGATCGAATCGATGATCCGCGCTGGCAAGCCGGTGGCGGCCGTGTGCCATGCGCCGGGTGTGTTGCGCCATGTCAAAGCGCCCGGTGGTGGGTTGCTGGTCGCGGGCAAGGCGGTGACCGGATTCGCCAACACCGAAGAGCAGGCGGCAGGGCTGGTCGACGTGGTTCCGTTTTTGGTCGAAGACATGCTCACGGCGAATGGCGGGCGATATTCCAAGGCGGCCGACTGGCAACCCCATGTCGTGACTGACGGGCAGTTGATCACCGGGCAAAACCCGGCGTCGTCGGAGGCTGCCGCGAAGGCGTTGCTGCAGCAGATCGGTCAGCGTTAGATTGCCACCAGGGCCGTCTCAGTCGAGCAGCACGAGGAACCCGGAGTCTTCGGCGCTTTCGAGTTCCTGCAGCGGCAGCGCGGCGGAGTTTTGGCCCTTTGTGCCCCAAACGATGTCGACCCGCTGGCCGTCTCGTTGCTCCACCAAGCACGGGCCGAGCGGGATGTTCAGCTGCCTGCCGCTCGTGGCGAAGTAGGCCACCGGGCCGGTGATTCGCGCCATGTGTGTGGTGAGTGTCATGGGCTGAATACTCGCGCAGCTCGCGGCGCGCATCTGTGCGCCAGCCCACGCAGCGCCGCCGATTTTTTACGGTGAAACCTCATGCGCCAGCGCCGCGCGCGGCGAAGCGGGTCGACGCGATCAGCCCTTGGCGTCGAGCCTGACCTGTCTCTGAGTGCGGCGCGGAAGTAGCGCTGCACCGGTGCCGGTAAACCGGCGAGTTCGCGGGTGTCGTAGCGAGGCGTGCGCTTCGGCAACCGAGTCGCTTCGAGTGCGTCGATCAATACTTGGGTCGCGGTGCTCCAGCGTGCCCGGCCGAAGCCTGCGAGGCAGCGCACGCCGATCAGCCCGATCAACGCGAACGCGGCGGCGAACGCGAGCCCCAGGGTGTCCGGGTCATCGCCGGGTGTGGCTCAGGCCAGCACGGCCTGCACCGGCCGCCGCATCGACAACGGCAGCGTCGGCCCACGGCCGAAACGCACGACCAGATCGGGCCTGTGGCTCCCCAAATCGAGCATCGCTGCGAACTGCGGCCGGATCGAGCCGACCTCCACCGGCTGGTTCATGAACGCGTTGCGTATGCCGAGCGCCGTGGCCTGCAACGCGAAGCGTTCGTAGCATCGGCCCACCTCCACC
>JANLUW010000110.1:0-1967 GCA_031363645.1 Rhizobacter sp.
CTTCATATTTGGCAAGGTCAGCGGCTTGTTGGCCTTGATGCAGCGCTCGGCAATCTCGGCAAAAACCATGCCCGACAGCCAGGTCGACACGTAGAACGGCGATGATGAGCTCGCCGGTGCAGCGCCGCGTGCGCGAATCGCACTTCGTCGCGATCGTCACGCCGGCGATCAAGCACCTGCGCAAGGAGATCGCGCGGCTGAGCGCGGCGGTGATGCCGGCATGAGCGCGGTCGTGGTTGCGCTCGTTTGGCGGAAGTTCATCTGCAAAGCGTGCGGCCTGATCTACGACGAAGCGAAAGGCGACGCCGACAGCGGCCTGGCACCTGGCACGCGCTTCGACGACATCCCCGACGACTGGGCCTGCCCGCTGTGCGGCGTGACCAAGGCCGACTTCGAACCGCACGACGCGCAGGCTCGGCCGCGTCGCGTGGCGCTGGCGTCGCGCGACAATGCGCAGCGTGGCAACGCCGGCATCGTGATCGTCGGCGCCGGCCGCGCTGGCTGGCAGATGGCGCAAGCGCTGCGCGCACTCGATGCCGACATGCCGATCACGATGGTCAGCGCGTGCGCGGGCGATGTCTACGACAAGCCGACCCTCTCGGTCGCCTGCGCGCGAGGAATCGGCGTCGACCGACTCGTGCGCGAGCCTGCAGCGCAAGCCGCGCAGCGGTTGCACGTCAGGCTGCTACCGAACACGCACACGGTCAGCATCGGCACCGCCACGCGCCAGCTCCGCACGACGCGCGGCACGCTGCACTACTGCCAGCTCGTGCTCGCACACGGCGCCGCGCCGCGCCCGGTCGACGTGCTGCCAGCCGACCTCTGCTGGCGCATCAATGACCTGACGGCGTACCGACGATTGCGTGCCGCGCTGGGATCCCAACGCCGACATGTCGTGATCGTCGGCGCCGGGCTGGTCGGCAGCGAGCTCGCGAACGACCTTGCGCTCGAAGGCCACGGCGTCACGCTGCTCGACGTGCAGCCGCGCCCGCTCGCCGCGCAACTGCCACCGCTCGCATCGCAGCGGTTGCTCGAAGCGTGGCAAGGTTTGCCGTTGCGCTTCGTCGGCGGCGTGCAGGTCGCGACCGCGGTGCGTTGTGAGGGCATGGTTTGCTTGACGACCGCTTGCGGCCAAAGCTTCGAGGCCGATCAGGTGATTGCCGCGACCGGCCTGCAGCACGCCTCCCGACTCGCGCAAAGCGCCGGTCTCGCGGTCGACGATGGCGGCGTCGCAGTCGACACTGCGACATTGCGCAGCAGCGACCCACACGTCTTCGCGCTCGGCGACTGCGCCAGCATCGACGGCCGCGCACAGCGCTACATCGAGCCGATCACGCGTCAGGCGCAAGCGATCGCGAGCGCGATCCTCGGCGACGGCAGCGTGCACTTTGAGCCGAAGGCCGTGCCGCTGCGTGTGAAGACCGGCTCGATGTCATTCACGTTGCATGGCACGCCCGCAGCAAACGTCGGTTGGTCGATCGACAGCGATTGCGGCACCGAACTGCGCATGACGCAGTGGCGCGGTGACGAGGCGGTCGCGCGGCTTGAAGCATTGCGAGGCAAGTCGACCGTGAGACCGCGTCGCCTCGCCGCCTGACACGTCGCGTGGGCTGACGCTGGCGAAAGTTTGTTCGCGTGGTTCCGGCAACTTGTCTCGGTCGACGTCAACGGACCCAACATTCCGCATTGGCATCGAGCGACTTGAATCGCAATCTCGATACGATCGAGCGATGGCCAAATTCCTCAACACCAGTGCGACCAATTACTTTCTCGAAGAACTTATCAAGGACGCGCGAGACCGGCTGATTCTGATCAGCCCGTTTCTCAAGCTGAACGACCGCATCAAAGAACTCCTGTCGGACAAGAATCGACTGAAGATCGATGTCCGGATTGTCTATGGCAAGAGCGAGCTTCAGCCGGCAGAAATGTCTTGGCTGCAGGACCTCACCTACATCCGCACGAGCTAT
>JANLUW010000113.1:0-3497 GCA_031363645.1 Rhizobacter sp.
TCGAATGGGTTGCCTGGTTCAACAACCATCGCCTGCTCGCGCCCATCGGCTACACACCTCCCGCCGAAGCTGAGGCAAACCACTACCGGCATCTCGCGAGTCAAACTGCCACGGTGGCGGCCTGACTTAAACCAAACAGCCTCCACGAATTCCGGGGCGGTTCACATCGGGCGCTGCCTCGCACCCCGAACTCGGCCTCAGCGACCTGCGCTGCGCATACGCCTGTCAATTCATCGCCCAAGGCGCCTGCCTCGCCCTGCGTCAGAGTTGGCCCATCGACGTATTTCGTGAGCCGTGCCGGCCCGCGCCACTTCCCACCAGCCCTCACCCCGTCGCCCGCACCAACAACGCCTGCAACACGAACCGCCGGTTGTCGTCGATCGAGCCCATAGGGCCGAGCCGTGCGGCCAGTTGTGTGATCAGGTGATTCGCCGACGTGATGCGGTCGTAGACCGGCACGCCCACTTCCAGGCTCAATCGCTTGACGAGCCCGGGCGCTATGCCCTCGCAGACGACCGCGTCGTAAAGGCGGCCGAGCATGTGGGCCGTCTGCTGGACGTCGAGTGCGGTGCTCAGTTCTGTCAGACGTGGGCGAATGCGCGCCACCTGTGCGCCCAACTCGCGGGCGGCGCGGTCGAGCAAGGCCGCGGCGTCGGTCGTTGTCTCGTCGCTACCGCAGAGCAGGCCGAACTTCTTGCCGCGCAGCAGTGGCTGGATCGCTGCGCCCGAGCCGGCAGCGAGCTGCAGTGCACGCGCGCTTTCCAGCAACGCGGCGATCTCGTCGGGCGGGATCTCGTCGATGGGTCGAGTCTGGGCAGAGTGCGGAGTGGATTCCATGGCGGCGTGTTCTCGCAGCGTTGGCCACTGCAGGATGCGAAGCGTATCGACGCCTGCGGTGCTGCCATTGATACGGGTCAAGTCGCACCCTCGTTTCTTGAGCAGATACCTGCCTGACACACGCGGTTTACGCAGCGTTCCCGAGCGAGGTGAACCGTTGTCACGGCGTTGGCGCGGCTTTCATAGGATGGCCTGCATCGGCAACGCACTGCCCACCAGGAGTTCAAGATGCTCAGCGCCACCCTTTCTGTCGAGCCCTCGATTCATGTTCGTCACCTCGTCGACGCCCGGTTGCCCGCGCCCCGGCATGACGACATCACCGACCACGCCGCGAGCGAGCGCATGGTCGACACGTTGAAGTCGCTGAGCGATGCACTGGCGCCGCAGCGCCGCGTGGTGCGCGCTGGTGACGTGATCTACCAGGCTGGCGAACAGTTCGGTAACCTGTACGTGCTGAACTCGGGCTTCGTCAAGATCGTCAGCCTGTCGCCGGACGGTCGCGAGCAGGTGGTGGGCCTGAAGTTTCGGGGCGACTGGCTGGGCTTTGACGGCATTGCCAACGGCCAATACGCGTGCGACGCGATCGCCATGGACACCGGCGAGGCATGGACCATCCGCTACGACGCGTTGCTGGTGGCCTGCGCCAGGCAGCCGTCTTTGCTGACGCTGCTGCATGAGGCGATGAGCCGCGAGATCGGCCGCGATCGCGATTCGTTGATGTCGATCTGCTCGCTGCCGGCTGACGCGCGCGTGGCCGACTTCTTGCGCTACTGGGCCGAATCGCTGGCGCGGCGCGGTCTGCGCACCGACCAGATCACGTTGCGCATGACGCGTGCCGAGATCGGCAACTACCTTGGCATGACGCTCGAGTCGGTCAGCCGCGCGCTCTCGAAACTCGCGCGCGGCAATGTGATCGCGTTCGCCGAGAAGGGCCGCCGCGATGTGCAGATCCCCGATGTGCACGCCTTGTCGGCTTTCGTGCAGCGATGCCTTGCGCCGGTGCCGACGCTGCAGTAATTCAGGCGAGGGAGCCGAGCGAGGGGCCGAGCGCGGGGCCGACCACACGCCCGATCGCACGTGCGAGTTCTTCGCGCGTGCAGGGCTTGCGCAGAAGTTCCCAGCTCGGCGGCGAGTCGCGGTCGGCGTCGAGCAACTCGCTCGAAAAACCCGACATCAGCAAAATCGCGAGTGCGGGCCAGCGTGCCTGCACGCGGGCTGCGAGCTCGGTGCCGCGCATGCCCGCGCCGAGCGCGATGTCGGTGAGCAGCAGGTCGAAGGTTGCCTCGGGGCCGAGGCAACGCAATGCCTGATCGGCGCTCGATGCAACGGTCACCTCGCACCCCAACGTGTCGAGAAAGGTGCGAATCACAGCGCGCACCTCGTCGTCGTCTTCGACGAGCAGCACCCTCAGCCCCGGCGGCACGGCCTGGCTCGCATCGGGCGTGAGCGTCGCTGCCTCGGCGACCTGCCGCGGGCGCGGGATGTACAGCGTGATCGTCGTGCCCGCGCCCGGCGCACTGTCGATCGTGACGGCGCCCTTGGACTGCTTGACGAACCCGTACACGGTGCTCAGCCCCAGGCCGGTGCCGCGGCCGGCTTCCTTGGTGGTAAAAAAGGGCTCGAAAGCGCGTTCCTTGATCTCCTCCGGCATGCCGCTCCCGGTGTCGGCAACCGAGATCGCGACGAACCCTTCGTGCGCCGCGCTGCGGTCGTCGAGCTCCGCACGAACCTCGCCCGGCAGCATGCTGCAGCTCCCGGCACGAAAGGTCAGGGTGCCGCCTTCGGCCATCGCGTCGCGGGCGTTGATCGCGATGTTGAGCAGTGCCGATTCGAGGTGCGACGGATCGGCCAGCACCGGCGGGCAGTCGGGTGCCGCCTCGACCTCGATGCGAATGCGCTGATCGAGTGTGCGGCACAGCATGTCGGCAAGGGAATGCAGCATCGCGCCCACGTCGACCTGCGCCGGCTGCAGCACCTGGCGGCGCGAGAACGCAAGCAACTTCGAGGTGAGTTCGGCACCGCGCCGGGTGGCCCGCGTGGCCGCGGCGACGAGTTGCTTGCGGTAGGCGTCATCAGCGTCGTGCCCCAGTTCATCGAGCACCTGCAGGTTGCCTTGAATCACCGTCAGCAGGTTGTTGAAGTCATGCGCGATGCCGCCGGTCAACTGGCCCACGCTCTCGAGCCGCTCCGAGTGGCTCAGCGCTTCATCGGCCTGCGCGCGCTGCAAGCTGGTGGCGAGCAGGCTGGCCACCGATTCGAGAAAGCGCAAGTCGTCGTCGCCGAACTGCCTGGGCTGGGTCGACCTGACGGCGAGCGCACCGATCGTGCGCCCGCGGTCGGAAACCGGCACGACCAGCGCGCTGATCAGGCCAGCGTCGAGGTAAGCCTGCGGCACGACGAAGCGCGCCTCGGTGCGGTAGTCGGCCACGATCAGCGGCACCGCTTGCGAGAGCACGAGGCCGGGTGAGGTATCGGGCCGGTAGGGCACGCGCGCGCCGACCTCTTCGCCAGCCACCGTGCCGATGCCGCTGGCAACGCGCAGCGCGGCGCGGTCGCCTTCGAGCAGGAACACCAGCGCCACCTCGACCCCGATCGCCGCGGCCGCGATCAATGGCACTTGGTCCACCACCACCTGCGGATCGCGCGCATCGACCGCCATG
>JANLUW010000314.1:0-2821 GCA_031363645.1 Rhizobacter sp.
CATCCCGAACCGCTCCGAGCCGAACACGAACGCAACCCGGTGCGCGGCCGGCGCGAGCTCGCCGAACAACTCCCGCGGTGCGCGCGTCGGCGGGCCGAAATCGCGCGGAGTCATCGCGGTGGCGCAGGCGTAAGTGATGCCTTCGAGCGCGTCGGCCAGCGTGGGCACGATGCGGGCGCGGGCCAGCACGTCGATCGCGCCGCTGGCCATGGCTTGCGCATCGGCCTGGGCCAGCACATCGGCATAGCGCGGCGCGACCAGCACCAGATCGGAGAAACCCATGACCTTCATCGCCCGCGCCGCTGCGCCGACGTTGCCGGGGTGGCTGGTGCCGATCAGGATGAAGCGGGTCGGGTCGAAGCTGTGTTCCAGCAAGTTGGGCACGGGGAAGGCTCAGAGGTAAAATTTAGGATTATCCGCAGCGCCGCGTGCACTGCGCCGCTCTTTCTTTTCGCCAGCGCCCGAACCCTCGCCCTCGATAGGTCAGCCATGTCCCAAGCCTTGCATCCCATGCTCAACACCGCGGTCAAGGCGGCACGCAGCGCCGGGGCGATCATCAACCGGGCCTCGCTCGACCTTGACATCCTCAAGGTCAACACCAAGTCGCCGAACGACTTCGTCACCGAGGTCGACCACAAGGCCGAGGCAATCATCATCGAGACGCTGCTCGCCGCCTACCCGGGCCACGGCATCCTCGCCGAAGAATCGGGGCGCGAACACGGCGCCAAAGACAGCGAGTTCGTCTGGATCATCGACCCGCTCGACGGCACCACCAACTTCATTCACGGCTTCCCGGTTTACTGCGTTTCGATCGCGCTGGCGTTTCGTGGGCAGGTGCAGCAGGCTGTGGTCTACGACCCGACGCGCAACGACCTGTTCTACGCCTCGAAGGGCCGCGGCGCGTTCTTGAACGACCGGCGCCTGCGTGTCTCCAAACGCACGCGCCTCACCGATTGCCTGGTCAGCACCGGGTTTCCGTTTCGCAAAGGCGATAACTTCAAGCGCTATATGCAGATGATGGAAGCGGTGATGCCCGCCTGCGCCGGCCTGCGCCGCCCCGGCTCGGCCGCGCTCGACCTCTGCTACGTAGCAGCCGGCTACACCGACGGTTTCTTCGAGAACGGCCTGAGCCCCTGGGACATCGCGGCAGGCTCGCTGATGATCACCGAGGCCGGTGGCCTGATCGGCAACTTCACCGGCGAGGCCGATTTCCTTTACCAGCGCGAATGCCTGGCCGCGAGCCCGCGCATCTACGGCCAGCTGGTCGCGCTGCTGAGCCCGTTCACGCACGTGATCGCGGCTGATGCGCCGGTGGCACCGGGCGCGACGACGGTCGGCATCACGCCGGAAGAGGCGCTCGCCGCCGGTGTGAGCATCGAGCGCGACCCGGGTGCACCGGCACCCGCGCCGGCACCCGTCAAAAAGCTCGCCACCCGCATCAGCAAGGAAAGCATGGCCGCCGAAAAGCAGGCCGCTGCCGAAGCCGAGCGCAAGGCGCCGCGACCGCACTCAACGCGCGCGCCGCGCGGAGGCGACGCGCCGTTCTAACGCGTTTTTCGACAAAGTCACCGGCCCGCCGCATCATGCAGATGCCGCCGCTGAATCTGGAGGCGATCCCGTCGCTGCGCCACGCGCTGTGGCTGCGGTTGTTGCTCGGGCACCGCGTGCTCAACGGCCTCGCGGTCGGCGTCGGCCTGGCCGTGATGTCGGTGCTGGTCTACCTTGCGGCCGGGCCCATCATGGCGGCTTCGGCCTCGGTCGGTATGTTGATCCTGAGCATCGGCGACCAGGTCTCGCCGGCGCGCGGCAAGCTGCGCCAGATCGCGCCGCTGCTGTGGATGGCGGCGCCGATGTCGGCCGCGGTGCAGTTTGCCCACCTCGTGCCCGACCATTCCACCGCGTTGATAGGCGCGCTGGTGGCCCTCGGCGGCTTCATCGGCATGCTGGGCACCGCGTGGGGCTTGCGCGGTGGGCCACTCGGCTTCGCGCTGGTGCTGGCGATCGTGTTCGCGATGTCGACGCCGCCACCGGCCGACTGGCGCGCCGCCCTGACGCACATCGCGTGGTTTCAGATCGGCGCGATGCTGTTCGCGGCATGGGCGGTGTTCAGTGCGCGCGTGCTCAACCTGCGGTTTCGCACCCAGGCGCTGGCCGACGCTATCAACGAACTCGCGGTGATGCTGCGACAACAAGGCGCACGCTTCGCTGCCACCGGTGACCGGCGCCAGAGCCATTTGCGCGCGCTGCTCGGCGAGCAGGCCGCGTTGGCCGACAAGCTCCAAACCGCGCGCGATCTGGTGCTCGATCTGCCCGCTTCGAAGCCCGAATTGCGCCTGACCGGCATGCTGGTCGCCGTCATCCGTCTGCGCGAGCAAGCACTCGCCTGCGAACTCGAACTCGACATGCAACCCGCGCGCGGCCGTGCGCCGCCGACAGTCGCGCAGGCGCAGGCGCTCGAGTCGCTTTGGTCCGATTTCAGCGCGCACCTCGACCGCGTCTGCTGGGCGCTGTTCACAGGTGGCGAGTTGCCGGCACAACTCGCCGAGTCGCTGCTCACCCTCACCGCCGAGGCGCATCGCGCCGTGCCGCCCGCATTGCGCGGCGCCGCCGACGCGATGTGCGCCGAGATGCAAAGCCTGCTGCGGCTGGCCGAGCACGGCGGCGACGAACCGCGCTTCGCACTTGCCGAGCAGGCGCGCGACTGGCCGCGCTTTCGCACCTCGATGCGCTGGCCGCTCGCGCCGCTCCAGCGCGCGATGAACGGGCGCTCGCCGGTGCTGCGCTATGCGATGCGCGTGTCGATCGCGATGCTCGTGGGCTA
>JANLUW010000154.1:0-15562 GCA_031363645.1 Rhizobacter sp.
CTCGACAAGCTGGTCGATCACATCGCTGCGCTGGAGCCGACCTTCGGCGGCATCAACCTGGAAGACATCAAGGCGCCCGATTGCTTCTACGTCGAGCGGCAGTTGCGCGCGCGCATGAAAATTCCGGTGTTCCACGACGACCAGCACGGCACCGCGATCGTCGTCGGCGCTGCTTTTCTGAATGGCCTGAAGGTGTCGGGCAAGAACATCCGGGAAGTCAAACTCGTGACCTCCGGCGCGGGCGCAGCCGCACTCGCGTGCCTCGGCTTGTTGATCAAGCTCGGCCTGCCGCGCGAGAACATTTGGGTCACCGACCTCGCCGGCGTGGTGTACGAAGGCCGCACCGAGCTGATGGACGAAGACAAGATCGTCTTCGCGCAAAAAACCGAACACCGTTCGCTCGCCGCGGTGATCGACGGCGCGGACGTGTTCCTCGGCCTCTCGGCCGGCGGCGTGCTCAAGAAGCACATGGTCGCGACGATGGCGCCCAACCCGATGATCTTTGCGCTCGCGAACCCGACACCCGAGATCCTGCCCGAGGAGGTGCTCGAGGTGCGCAGCGACGCGCTGATCGCGACCGGCCGCAGCGACTACCCGAACCAGGTCAACAACGTCCTGTGCTTCCCGTACATCTTTCGCGGGGCACTCGATTCGGGCGCGACCACGATCACGATCGAGATGGAGATCGCCGCGGTGCACGCGATCG
This sequence comes from Rhizobacter sp., assembly GCA_031363645.1. GTDB lineage: Bacteria > Pseudomonadota > Gammaproteobacteria > Burkholderiales > Burkholderiaceae_C > LMDS01. Next base: position 707 of record JANLUW010000154.1, read on the forward strand.
CCGAGTTGGCGCAGGCCGAGCAGAACGAGGTCGTCGCGGCAGCGTACGTCGGCATGGCCCTCGGTTTCGGGCCCGAGAACCTGATACCGAAACCGTTCGACCCGCGGCTGATGATGAAGATTGCGCCGGCAGTGGCGAAAGCCGCCGCCGATTCGGGCGTGGCCGCGCGGCCGATCGACGACATGGACGCCTACCGCGACAAACTGCAGACCTTCGTCTACGCCTCGGGCACGACGATGAAGCCGATCTTCACGATGGCCAAGCGCGCGATCAACAAGCGCGTGGCCTATGCCGAAGGCGAAGAAGAACGCGTGCTGCGCGCGGTGCAGGTCGTGGTCGACGAAGGCCTGGCGCGGCCGACGCTGATCGGCCGCCCGGCCGTGATCGCACAACGCATCGAGAAGTTCGGCCTGCGCCTGACCGCAGGCACCGACTACGACCTTGTCGACACCGAGAACGACCGCCGTTATCGCGACTACTGGCAAACCTACCACCGCATGACCGAGCGCAAGGGCGTGACCGCGCAGCTTGCCAAGATCGAGATGCGCCGCCGCTTAACGCTGATCGGCACGATGCTGCTCAAGACCGGCGAGGTCGACGGCTTGCTCTGCGGCACCTGGGGCACGACCGCCATGCACCTGCACTACATCGACCAGGTGATCGGCAAGCGCGAAGGCGCCAAGACCTACGCCTGCATGAACAGCCTGATCCTGCCGGGCCGGCAGCTGATGCTGGTCGACACCCACGTCAACTACGACCCGACCGCCGAGCAGCTCGCCGAGATCACCGTGATGGCCGCCGAAGAAATGATGCGTTTCGGCCTGCAGCCCCGGGCCGCGCTGCTCTCGCACAGCAACTACGGTTCGAGCAACCAGCCCTCGGCCATCAAGATGCGCGACACACTGGCGTTGCTCCAGCAGCAGGCGCCGTGGCTTGAGGTCGACGGCGAAATGCACGGCGACACCGCCCTCGACGCCGCCTACCGAAAAACCATCATGCCCGGCAGCGCACTCACCGGCGAGGCCAACCTGCTCGTGCTGCCGAACATCGACGCCGCCAACATCAGCTACAACCTGCTGAAGACGGCGGCCGGCGGCGGCATCGCGATCGGCCCGGTGCTGTTGGGCGCGGCCCAGCCGGTGCACATCCTGACCCCTTCAGCGACGGTGCGCCGCATCGTCAACATGACGGCGATGACGGTGGCCGACGCCAACGCGGCTCGCTGAAAACGCACGCGGCCCGCAATACCCCGGGCAAACCCGAGGGATTGCGGGAACCGCCGTGCCTTGACGAAGTCTCTCGCGACAAATTTGCAAATCCGATAGCAAATATGTGAACGAAATGTTTTCGGCGCGAGTGGGCACCCACAAACAAGATCAACCGATTGCCCCATTTTGAGGCAGAGGCTTGAGGTTTCCGGCCCGATTCGGTAACATCGCTTATTCTGGATTCAGGGATTTCCCGTGTTTTTCTCGCGTCGGCCACCGTGGTGGCAAGCTCTGCAAAAGACGGGGCTCGTTCTCACACTGGCAGGCGTGGTCGCGATGACCGGTTCGGTTCAGGCCAAGGGTCCGTCCCCGGAAACGGGTGAAACGGTCTCGCTGGCCCGGCTGCCGGTCGAGGCGCAAACCACCCACCGGCTGATCCTGGCCGGCGGGCCGTTCGCAAGCCAAAAGGACGGCACGGTGTTTGGCAATCGCGAAAGAGCGCTGCCACCCAAGCCGCGTGGCTTTTACCGCGAGTACACGGTGCCGACACCCGGTGCGCGCAACCGCGGCGCCCGGCGAATCGTTTGCGGCGGCAAGCCACCCACGAATCCAGAGGCCTGTTTCTATACCGGTGATCACTATTCGAGCTTTCAGCGGATCGTGCATTGACCGCCCACCCGAGTTTTTTTCGCTCTTTTTTTTGATCCGAGGAGGAACGCGACCATGCTGTTGCAGACAGTCCGTCCGAACATTGTTCAATCGATCCGCGCGTTTCGCGTCGAAGACCTGATGCAGGCGGCGCAAGTCGCCGAGCAGCATTTTCTCTACGCGAACCTCACAGCGGCCCAGTCCAAGCAGGACGTTCTTGAGGCCATCGCGCAGGCTTTCATGTTCCCCGCGCACTTCGGAAAAAACCTGGATGCGCTGTACGACTGCATGACCGATCTGGTCCACAAATCGGGCGCACAGCCCGGCTTCGTGGTCGTGCTCGAGCAGTTGCCCGACAACCCGCGCTTCGACCGCGAGGCCCGCGAGCAGTTGCTCGACGTGTTCCGCGACGCTGCCGATTTTTGGGCCGAACGGAAAATCCCGTTCAGGTGCTTCTATTCTTTTCAGTAGCCCGCTCACAAGACCTCGCGTCTTGGGAGCGGGCTACCGACCTGACCCCCGCCATCGCAGAAAAGCCCGTCAAGCCGGCTGCCAAGAGCGCCGCGAACAACACTTTCGGCATGAATATGCCGCTGATGAGCAGCGCCTTCGACACCGCGATGTGGCTCAACGCTGCTTGAGTTGCTGGACTGAACGCGGCGCGCGCCGCGTTCACCCATGTGAATTCAAGCCCTGCGCGGCTTTGGCCGCGTGGGGCGTCGTCATTTTCCGACCAGCGCGGCGACAAGCTCCAAGTATTCGCCGACCGGCACTTCTTCGGCGCGCCGTTGCAGGTCGAACACGCCCCGGAATTGCCGCTCGTCGAGCCAGCGCCCGAGCGTGTTGCGCAGGATCTTGCGGCGCTGCGAGAACGCGACGCGCACCAATTCTTCGAGCAGCGCCGCATCGACCGGCTGCGTGACCGGCGGCAACGGCTGCATCCGCACCACGGCTGAATCGACGCGCGGCGGCGGGTCGAACGATTCCGGGGGCACATCGAGCACCGACTCGATGTCGTAGCGCCACTGCAGCATCACGCTCAGGCGCCCGTAGTCTTTGTTGCCCGGCGCCGCGGCCATGCGGTCGACAACCTCTTTTTGCAGCATGAAATGCTGGTCGATCACCTGATCGACCGCGCCGAGCAGGTGAAACAGGATCGGCGTCGAGATGTTGTACGGCAGGTTGCCGACGATGCGCAGCTTCTGGCCGCGCTGCCGGGCCAGCGCGGCGATGTCGACCTGCAGCACGTCGGCCTCGATCACGTCGAGTTCGGGCCGCTGGCGCAGGCGCGCGGCCAGGTCGCGATCGAGTTCGATCACGGTGAGTTTCTCGCAGCGCGCGACCAGCGGGTCGGTCATCGCGCCGAGCCCGGGGCCGATCTCGACCAACGCCTCGCCGGGTTTCGGGTCGATGGCGGCGACGATCGCATCGAGAATCGCGCCGTCGGTCAAAAAGTGCTGCCCGAAGCGCTTGCGCGCGATGTGCTTCACCGACGGCTGCCGTTCGCCCTACCCGGCGAGCGGGGTGCCCACATCAGAGTGGCGCCTCGCGCAGTTCGATGTAGGCACGGCCGCGCAGGTCACGCACCCAATCGAGGTAAGCCTCCTCGAACTGCTGCTCGCGCAATACGTTGCGCGCCTGCTCACGCTGTTGCTTGACGTCGAGGTTGACCTCGCGCCGTTCCGTCACCTGGATCAGGTGCACGCCGAAGCGCGAGACCAGCGGGTCGGAGATGCCGTTGATGGCCAGGTTGTTCATCGCCTCCTCGAACTCGGGCACGAAGGTGCCGGGCGCGGTCCAGCCGAGGTCACCGCCGATCGAGGCCGAACCGTCTTCGGAGTTTTCGCGCGCAAGCTGCTCGAAGCTTTTCGTGCCCGCAAGGATCTGGCGCTTGAACTCGGTCAAACGCCGCGCCGCGGCCTCGGCCGAGAGCTGCGGCGAAACGCGCAGCAGGATGTGCCGCGCATGCGTCTGGTTCGCGGTGAAGGCGGCGCCTTCCTGGCGGCCGATCAGCTTGAGCACGTGAAAGCCTGCGTCACTGCGCAGCAAGGCAGGCGACACCTCGCCCGCCTTGAGCGCCCTCACGGTCTCGACAAAAATATCGGGCAGGCGGTCGGCTGCGCGCAGGCCGATCACACCACCTTGTGCTTTGTTGCCGTCCTCGGAAATTTCGCGCGCGACCGCGGCGAAATCTTCGCCGCCTTTCACACGCACCAACGCCGCCTCGGCGCGCGCGCGGCGCTGCTCGATCACGTCGGGACTCGCGCCTTCAGGCACGGTGACGAGCACCTGCGCTATGTTGACTTGCACGCCTTTGCCCGCGGAGGCACGGCGTTGTTCGAGCAGCGCATCGATGTCGTTATCGTTCACGCGGATGCGCTGGTTCACCTCACGCTCGCGCACGCGCTCGACCGAGAGCTGGTCTTTGACGTTGTTGCGAAACGTGCCGTAGACCAGCCCCTGCTGCTGCAGCCGGGCGCGCAGTTGCACCATCGTCATCTGGTTTTGCACCGCGACGTTCGCCACCGCGCGGTCGAGTTCGACCTCGTCGATCTTCGGGCCGGTCTCGCGCGCGTTGGTGACCTGCACGCGCTCGTCGATCAAGGCTTCGAGCACTTGTTTGCGCAACTCGGCCGGCGGCGGCAGTTGTTGCTTGTTGCGCGCCGCGTCGGCGCGGATGCCGGCGAGGCGCGACTGCAATTCGCCGTTGGTCACCAGTTCCTGGTTCACGACCGCGACGATGTAGTCGGCCATGTTCGGCGTGGCCGGGGCGCGGCTTTGCGCGGGAACCATCGGTGCGGCAAGGCACAGCGCAAGCGAGCAGGCGATGCGGCCGGCAACGCGGCGGCAGAAAGAAAATTCAGTCATAGGCACTCGACGCTGGGGCCACTGCACGTCCTTCGCGCAGCAGCTTGTATCCGGGGACATTGTCCTTCAAGACCTGGAGCGGATTGCTTCCCAGCTTCGACAGGCCGACGAGCTCGAGCTGAAACAGCAATCGCGTCGTTGCCTCCGAAAGACCGGTGGACTGGCGTGTGGCGACGATGCGCCCGATCCAGCAGCCGGCGTCGTATTCGACGCCGACGATCGCATCGACCAACCGCCGCTCTCGCGTCGAGTAATTAATGCGGCCGACCCCGTACCAACTTCCCTTGCAATCGCCGCTGCCTTCACGACTGGTGCTGCCGCTGGTGCCGCTCCTTGTGGCCGATTCGGTCGGTGTGCTGCCGTATAGCGGCCACTGCCAGCCGAGCTCTACCTGCTCCGACAGACCGCGTGTCAACCGGTAGGTCGCGCTGATCGTGCGGTAGGGCCCTGGCGAATAACGCGCGCCGACCACCGAGCGGGTCACGCGGTTGTTGTCTGGGCTGTACTGCACCGAAGAGTCGAGTGTCCACGATGGGATCACGCTGGTCGATGCGAGCAACAACACGTCGGACAAACGCCGTTTCAGGGGCTGCGAGTCGGGCGTGACGACCTGGTCGCGCAGCAAATAGCGCTGCGCGATGCCCAGCCGCAGGCGCTCGGCACCGCTCTCGGGATCGAAGAATCGCGTGGTGACGCCGGCCGTCACCTGGTGTGCATCCGAGACCCGGTCGACGCCCGAAAACGAGTTGTCGGTGAAGATCGAATCGAAGTTGAAATCTTTCGCGTAAGCGTCGAAGTTCGGCAGCCGGCTCTGGTCGCGGTACGGCGTGTTGACGTAGAGCAGCCGCGGCTCCAGCGTCTGGCGCACGGCCTTGCCGAAAAAGGTGGTGTCGCGCTCCAGGACCCAGGCGCTGTCGAGGCTGAGCGTCGGGATGACGCGCGAGCCGTTGGCGGCGCTGCTCGCGCTGCCGATCGGCTGGTCGATCGAATACGAGGCGGCATTGAACGAAACCTTGGGCGTCAGCGCCCAGCCCGGTGTGACGTAAGGCCAGGCGACGCTACCAAGTGCGTGCATGCGATCGCCGGTCGGGCGCGGCGTGAGCGTCGCATTGGTCGGGTTGGTGAAGCGGTTGAACTCGGTCTCGAAACTGACTTCGAGGCCACGCCCCAGCCACGGGCTGTAACGCGCGCCGATCTGCGGCGCGCGTTCATAAGGCGCCTCCAGGCGCGTGGTGGGGTCGACGGTTTGCAACACCTGCCACTTTTGAACCCGCGCGTAGGTCGACCAGTCGCCGAACGGGCGGCTGATTTGAAAATCGGAGGCGAGCAGGCGCGGTGTGAGGCTCGAAGACACATCACGCGGAAAGTCTTTCCAGTAGTCGTCGTCGGAGACGCGCAGCACGCGCATTTTCAGCAGCAGGTCGTTGCCGAAATCGCTGGCGTGCCCGGCCGCGATCGAATAGCGCTCGTTGCCCGTCACGCGGTCGTTCGGCATCAGGTTGAGCCGGACTTGGCCGCTGTGGTTCAGCTCGAGATAGCGGAATTCGGTGTCGATCGAGGGGCCGCGTTTCGTGCTGATCCCGGGCGTGATGGTTGCGTCGCGGTTCGGTGCGATGTTCCAGTAGTACGGCATCGAGAACTCGAAGCCGCTCTTCGAATCGAGCCCCATGCTCGGCGGTAACCAGCCCGACTTGCGGTCGTCGCTGAGCGGGAAGCTCAGCTTGGGCGCGGCCAAAATCGGCACGCCGTAAAAGCGCAGCACCGCACCCTCGGCCACGCCGGTGTTGGTCGCGAAATCGAGGTCGACCTTGTCGGTGGTCAGCAGCCAGGCCGGGCCGCCCGAGCCATCCGGCGGACAGCTCGTGTAGGTGGCGGCGGTCGCGATCGCGCGCTGCTCGTCGAGAAAGTCGATGCGCTCGGCCTTGCCGCCGGCGCCGGTGCGCGCGAAATAGTAGGTGGGGCTCAAGAAAAAGCCCTCGAAACGTTCGACCTTCAAATGCAACTCGGGGCCGGTGTAGACATTGCCATCGCGGCTGATGCGCACGTGGCCGAGGGCGGTGGCCAGGTCGTCGGCCTGTTCGTAGCGCAAGCGGTCGGCGCTGATCTTCACACCACCGCGCCGGAACTCGGCGTTGCCCTCGGCGACCGCTTCGAGATCGGGGCTGCCGGTGACGCTCTGCGCCTCCAGCACGATCGGCAACCGCCGCGCCGCATCGCCGCGCGGCGAGGGCTGCAGCGCAGGCGTGGTGCGCAATTCGATCGGCGCGTCGGGGCCCGTGGCTTGCGCGTACACCGAACCCGCGAGCATCGCGGCAAGCGAAGCGGCCAGAGGGGTCAGCAGCGGCAGAGCCGCGCGGCGTCGAGACAAGAGCACCAGTCAAGAGACCCAGGAGCGAGGGGATTCGGAAAATCCGGAGCGCCGGCCGTTGCATGCCGCGCGGCGACGCTGGGCCACCGACCGGCCTGCCCGGGGCAGTGTGGTTTGTAGAATCGATTATCCACGAGGGCCACGACCTCGTATCCACCTCGGCATCGACTGGGCAAACCCGTTTGAGCACTCTCCACTTCCCTTCGAACACCTTGCCGACCCTTGCGTGGCCCGACTCGGCGCGGCACGACGCCTTCGACGCGTGGCTCGCAAAAGTGGGACCTGCTCACGCGCTCGAAACCGAAAGTCTGCGCGCCGCGTCGAGCGACGCGAGCTTTCGCCGTTACTTCCGCATCGACGGCAATGTCGCTGGCAAACACCGCAGCTTCATCGTGATGGACGCCCCCCCGCCGCTCGAAGACGTGCGCCCGTTCATCGATGTCGCCGCGCTGCTGCACGCGGCCGGGCTGAATACGCCAGCCGTGCTCGCGCAAGATGTATCGCACGGCTTTTTGCTGCTCACCGACCTCGGCGCCGTGCTTTACCTCGACGCGCTGACCGAGGCCGGCGCGCGCGGCGATTTGACGCGCTGCGACGCGCTGATGCGCGACGCGACCCGCGCGTTGATCCAGTGGCAAACGCGTGGCGACGCGAGCGCCCTGCCGCCGTACGACAACGCGCTGCTGCGCCGCGAGCTGCAGCTGTTTCCCGACTGGTGCGTGGCGCGCGAATGCGGCTTCACCTGGTCGGCCGAGGAGCAGCTGATCTGGCGTGACGCGTGTGACGCGCTCGTCGCCAGCGCGCTCGCGCAGCCGACCGTCGCGGTGCACCGCGACTACATGCCGCGCAACCTGATGGTCACGGCCGAGCACAACCCCGGCATCCTCGACTTTCAAGACGCGGTGCGCGGGCCCGCGAACTACGACCTCGCCAGCCTGCTGCGCGACGCCTTCATCTCGTGGGACGAAGAATTCGAGATCGACCTCGCGGTGCGCTACTGGGAGGCCGCGCGCAAAGCCGGGCTCGACCTGCCGAACGACTTCGGCGAGTTCTGGCGCCAGGTCGAGTGGATGGGCCTGCAACGGCACCTGAAAGTGCTCGGCATTTTCTGCCGCTTGAAGCATCGCGATGGCAAACCGAAGTACAGCGAAGACCTGCCGCGCTTCTTCAACTACGCGCACAAGGTCGCGGCGCGCTACAACGTGCTGCGGCCACTCTCGCGCTTGCTGGAGCCGCTGATGGGTGCGACGCGGGTCGAAGGGTTCTATTGACCCCGGTCAGTCGAACAACGCCAACGACGTCTGCACCGGCGCATCGCGCTTGGCCCGCGGCTGCGTCTCGCAACCGGCGGCGAGCAACCATGGGTCGCGCTCTTCACCGCCGAAAGTTTTGACCAGAAAGTCGACGAACACCCGCGTGCGCGCCGGCACGTGCTTGCGCGTGGGCATGCCGGCGTAGAGCGTGGTCGTGAACAGGTGCCATTGCGGCAGCACGCGCTCGAGCGCGTTTTCGAGCAGCGCGTCTTCGGCGACGAACGACGGCAGGCCGGTGATGCCGAGGCCCGCAAGTGCCGCGGCGTACATCGTGTCGGTGTGGATCGTGCTCAGGCCCGATCGTTTGGGCATCAACGTGACCGATTCGCCCGGCGTCTCGCCGTCGCCCCGCGCGCCGGTGTGGAAGGTCAACTCGCGCAGGGCCGGCGGAACCATCGTCTCGTGGCCTTCCATCTCTTTCGGGTGCTGCGGGCGGCCGCGCTTGTCGAGGTAATCGGGCGACGCGCACAACACCACTTCGGAGCGCGCCAAGCGCCGCGCGATGAAGTTGCCGTCGAGCGGGCGCTGGCCTTCGGTCAGGATGCTGACGTCGAAACTCTCGTCGACCGTTTCGACCGGCCCGGGCACCGAGAGCTCGATCGAAACCCGCGGGTACAGCGCCCGAAACTTCGGCAAGTGCTTTGCGATCTGGTGCACCGCAAAGGCCGGCGGGCACAGCACGCGCAGGTGGCCGCGCGGCTCGGCCGTCGATGCGGTTGCGAGTGCTTCGGCCTCTTCGACTTCGGTCAGGATGTGGCGCACGCGCTCGAGGTAGAGCTCACCGGTGTCGGTCAGCGAGAGGCGCCGCGTCGTGCGGTTGATGAGCCGCGAACCCAGGTGCTCTTCGAGGTCGGCCACCAGGCGCGTCACGACAGCCGGCGAAAGATTCAGGCCACGCGCGGCGCGGGCGAAGCTGCCCTCGTCGATCACACGCGAAAACACCCGCATCGAATGCAGTCGGTCCATTTTTCAACCCCTGGCTTCGTTTCTATTTACGCAATGCGCAATTGAACCATACGCTGTTTATTGATGCTTCGGCAATGTCTACAGTTCAGTTCATCGATGAGGACGACCTCACCGAGGTTGGACAAGACGGCACCTGAGAACAAGGGCCGCCCTGCCCGGAACGCCGAATTACTTTGAATTGAAAGCCACACCATGAACAGCAAGTTCCTCTACGCCGCGACCATCGCCGTTTCTCTGATCAGCACCTTCGCGATGGCCGACGAAGCGCCCGCCACGCGCGCACAGGTCAACGCCGAAACCCAGGCTGCGATCGCCAACGGCGCGCTGCGCCGCAGCGACTACGACGTGGGTTCCTATCGCCCGCAAACGATCACGTCAAACGTGAGCCGCGCGCAAGTTGCCGCCGAACTCGCGCAGGACCGGACCGACCGCAAGGCGCTGATCGGCCCGCTCGCCGACAGCCGCTACAACCCGTACGGCACGCAAGTGCGCGAAACCTCGACGCTCGCGCGCAGCGAGGTGAAGAACGAGGTGCGGCAAGCGCAAGCCAACCGCACGCTGCAACGCACCGACTACGACGACGTGGCCTCGCTCAACCGCAAGGCGAACCAGCACGCCGCCGGGACGACCTTCGCGCAGCGTTTCAAGGCGAAGTTCTCGCGCGACGCCAGCTGAGCGCAGGGTCTCGCTGACACCGGCCGCCGAGGGCTACGGAGCGCCCGCGTTCCGTGCCCTCGGCGGCTTGTTTCGTCGGCGGCGACAATAGTGCGCTGATGTTCAAATTCTTCGAGACACGCATCCGTCCGACAGCGCCGCCGCCCGGCGCACCGCCTCCCGGCCTGCTCGCTTTCTACTGGCATTTCACGCGCCAGACGCGCCGCCTCTACCTCGCGATGTTCGCAACCGGCCTGTGCGTGGCGCTGATCGACACCGCGATCCCGGTCTTCATCGGCAAGCTCGTCACGCTGATGCAGGCACCCGACCGCGCCGCGGCTTTCGGCGCCGCCGTGCCGATGCTGCTCGCGATGGCCGCGACCGTGCTGATCGGCCGCCCGCTCGCGATGCTGGCCGACGCCCTTGTGCGGAACAACGCCGTCGTGCCGGGCGTGACCAGCCTGATCCGCTGGCAAAGCCACTGGCACGTGGTGCGGCAGAGCTGGCCGTTCTTTCAGAACGACTTCGCCGGCCGCATCGCGAACCGCGTGATGCAGACCGGCAACGCGGTGCGCGAATCGGTCGTCAGCAGCATCCGCGCGCTCTGGTACATCGCGATCTACGGCGTCTCGTCGCTGGCGCTGATGGGCGCGGCCGACTGGCGGCTCGCAGTGCCGACCCTGCTCTGGTTCGGCGGCTACATCTTCTTCTTGCGCTACTTCGTGCCGCGCATGCGCGACCGCGCCAAGCTCAGCTCCGAAGTGCGCTCGATGGTGATGGGCCGCGTAGTCGACAGCTACAGCAACATCCTCACGGTCAAGCTGTTCGCGCGTGCCCGCGACGAAGACGCGTACGTGCGCGACGTGATCGACGAGCACACCACCGCGATTGCGCAACACATGCGCGTGACGACCCGTTTCATGGCCACGCTGTCGCTGATGAACGCGCTGCTGCTCGTCGGCACCGCGGCGATCGGCGTCGTGCTATGGGCGCAGGGGCAGGTCAGCGCCGGGCTGGTCGCGACCGCCCTGCCGCTGGCCTGGCAGATCTCGAGCGTGGCCGGCTGGGTGAGCTGGGAAGTGACCGGCATCTTCGAGAACGTCGGCGTGGTGCAAGAAGGCATGGAGACGATCGCGGTGCAGCACACGCTGGTCGATGCGCCGGACGCGCGCGAGCTCGTCGTGCAGCCCGCACCGCGCGGTGGCGAAATTCGCTTCGAGCACCTGACCTTCACCTACGGCCGCGCCGATGGCAAACGCGTGCTCGACGACCTGAACCTGGTCATCAAACCCGGCGAGCGCATCGGCCTGGTCGGCCGCTCGGGCGCGGGCAAATCGACGCTGGTGAACCTGCTTCTGCGCTTTCACGAGGTCGAGCACGGCGCGATCCTCATAGATGGCCACGACATCGCGAAGGTCACGCAGGAGAGCCTGCGCGCCTCGATCGGCATGGTCACGCAAGACACCTCGTTGCTGCACCGCTCGATCGCCGCGAACATCGGCTACGGCCGCCCGGAGGCAACGCTCGACGAGATCGTTGCCGCCGCGCAGCGCGCGCAGGCGCACGCGTTCATCCTCGACCTGTCGGACTGGCACGGCCGCACCGGCTACGAAGCGCATGTGGGCGAGCGCGGCGTGAAGCTCAGCGGCGGCCAGCGCCAGCGCGTCGCGATCGCGCGCGTTGTGCTCAAAGACGCGCCGATCCTGGTGCTCGACGAAGCCACCTCGGCGCTCGACAGCGAGGTCGAGCTCGCGATCCAGGAGCAATTGCTCGGCCTGATGCAAGGCAAGACCGTGATCGCGATCGCGCACCGGCTGTCGACGATCGCGCGCATGGACCGGCTCGTCGTGCTCGAGCAAGGCCGCATCGCCGAGCAGGGCACGCACGCCGAGCTGCTGCGCTTGGGCGGGCACTACGCGAAGCTGTGGTCGCACCAGTCGGGCGGCTTCTTGCCGACGGACGGCGACCGCACGCCGGTCGACGTCGAATCGGAAGTGCAGGCGGCGCTGAGCAGCGCGGCGCGCAACGAGCCACAGAGCGCAAAGGCGGCTTGAGCGATGCTGCGCATCACCGAACTGCGCCTGCCGCTGGAACACGATGAACACGCGCTGCGACGCGCGATCGTCGCGCGGCTAGGTGTCGCGGATGCCGACCTGACCGCGTTCACGGTCTTCAAGCGCAGCTACGACGCGCGCAAGCGGGCGGCGATTGTGCTGATCTACACGGTCGACTGCGAACTGCGCGACGAGGCCGCCGTGCTCGCGGCAGTTGCCGGCCAACCGCACATCCGCGCGACACCCGACATGAGTTTCCGGTTCATCTGCCAGGCACCGGTCGACTGGCCTGCGGACCGCGCTGGCCAAAGACGCCCGCTCGTCATCGGCTTCGGGCCGTGCGGCATCTTCGCGGCGCTGCTCCTCGCGCAGATGGGGCTGCGGCCGATCGTGCTGGAGCGCGGCAAGGCGGTGCGCGAACGCACGAAAGACACCTTCGCGCTGTGGCGCAATGGCGAGCTCAACCCAGAGTCGAACGTGCAGTTCGGCGAGGGTGGCGCGGGCACGTTTTCCGACGGCAAACTGTGGAGCCAGATCAGCGACCCGCGCCACCTCACGCGCAAGGTGCTGAATGAGTTCGTGAAGGCCGGCGCGCCGGAAGAGATCTTGTTTGTCGCGAAGCCGCACATCGGCACGTTCAGGCTCGTCGGCGTGGTCGAGAAGATGCGCGCCGAGATCGAAGCGCTCGGTGGTGAAGTTCGCTTCGGGCAGCGCGTGACCGATGTGTTGATCGAGGCTGGACAGATACGCGGCGTGACGCTGCACGATGACACGCAGATCGCATCCGACCACGTCGTGCTCGCGCTCGGCCACAGCGCGCGCGACACCTTCGCGGTGCTGCACGAACGCGGCGTGTTCATGGAGGCCAAGCCCTTCTCGATCGGCTTTCGCATCGAACACCCGCAGGGGCTCATCGACCGCGCGCGCTTCGGGCCGAACGCGGGCAACGCGATCCTCGGCGCCGCCGACTACAAACTTGTGCACCACGCCAAGAACGGTCGCTCGGTCTACAGCTTTTGCATGTGCCCCGGCGGCACGGTGGTGGCCGCGACCTCGGAGCCCGGCCGCGTCGTCACCAACGGCATGAGCCAGTATTCGCGCAACGAGCGCAACGCCAACGCCGGCATCGTGGTCGGCATTTCGCCGCAAGACTATCGGCAGGACGGCAAGGCCGATGGCCCAGTGAACCCGCTCGACGGCTTGGCCTTCCAGCGCTACTGGGAGTCGCGCGCGTTCGCGCTCGGCGGTGGCACCTACGAAGCGCCGGGGCAACTCGTCGGCGACTTCGTCAAGGGCCAGCCGTCGACCGCGTTCGGCAGTGTGCTGCCGTCGTACAAGCCCGGCGTGAAGTTGACCGACCTCGGCGCGCGCGGCAACGCGGCCTTGCCCGACTATGCGATCGATGCGATCCGCGAAGCGCTGCCCGCGTTCGAGCGCCAGATTAAGGGCTTCGGCATGGCCGACGCGATGCTGACCGGCGTCGAGACGCGCACCTCATCACCACTGCGCATCACGCGCGGGCGCGACTTCCAGAGCGTGAACGTGCGCGGCCTGTACCCGGCCGGCGAAGGCGCGGGCTACGCCGGCGGGATCATGTCGGCGGGGGTCGACGGCATCGAAGTCGCGGAGGCGCTAGGGCGCTCGATGCTCGGCATCAAGCCGCCCTGAACCGCCGCGCCTCGAAACTGCGCTGCAACAGGCAGAACACCAACAGCAGCGCGCCGATCACCACGGCCGCGATCGCATCGAGCTCGAGCCCGACCGCGTGCAGGCCGAAGCCCGACAGCATGCACAACGTGAAGACCACGCCGGCAAGCGCCGAACAGAAGCCGCTGAAGGTGTAGACCAGCACGATGGTGCGCGCCACCGGCAAGCCCATCAACAACGCCGACGGCTCGCTGCCGCCGATCGCGTAGACCGTGCGGCCGAACTCGGTGGCGTGCGCGAGCCAGATGCCGACGGCGACCATGCCAAGCGCCAACAGCGCGCTGATGGTGATGGAAGCACCACCGTTCCAGGAACCCGGCAAGAGAGGAATGCGCGCCTGCGAGATCGCGGTGTAGGCCGCATCGGTGATCCTGATCGAATCGATGCTGATCGAGTAGCACAGGCCGCGCGCGAGGAACATGCCATCGAGCGTGACGATGAAGGGCTACAGGCGAAAGCGCTGGATCAGCCAGCCCATCAGCGCGCCGAACGCGGTGCCGATCGCGAGCACCAGCGGAATCGCCTGCGCCGCGCTCCAGTGGCGGTGTTCGACCAGTGCGGTCGAGACCATGGTCGTCAGCGCGATGACCGAGCCGACCGACAGGTCGATGCCGCCGGACAGGATCACGAAAGTCATGCCGACGCCGACGATGCACAGGAATGCGTCGGCGATCAGCAGATTCAGGAAAACCTGCGCCGAGAAGAAGCTGGGGAAGCCACCGAGCCGTAGCCGGCGGTCAGCACGAAGACGGCGATCGTGCCGAGCAAGGGCACGTAGCGCGAATCCAGCTTCATCGCCGAGGTCATCGTGTGCTGCGCGCGGCCGGCCGCACGACGAGTGCGCGCACGGCGGCGCGAAACTCGGCCGACTGCATCAGCATCACCACGAACACGACCGCGGCTTTGACCCCCATGTTGATTTCGGGTGGCACGCCGATCGAGTAGAAGGTGGACGTGAGAAAGCTTCCATCACTTCCTTGCCCTTCGCGCGCGTGAAGTCACCGGGCTGGCTGCAAATTATTCTGATCTTCGGGTCGGCCTCACGAGTGGCACCTGCTCGACCCCGACGT
>JANLUW010000175.1:0-5389 GCA_031363645.1 Rhizobacter sp.
ACTGCTGCTGCAGCCCGAGATCCTGCAAAAAACCTGGATCTTGCGCAAGCTGCTTTATCCGATGGACGAGATCGAGGCGATGGAGTTCATCCTCGAGAAGATGAAGGCGACCAAGAACAACCACGACTTCTTCATCTCGACCAGGCGCTTGGCGCGCTCGATCACCATCTCGGCGACCTGCACGTGGCGCGCTGCGGGCTCGTCGAAGGTCGAGCTGATGACCTCGCCGCGCACGGTGCGAACCATCTCGGTCACTTCTTCCGGCCGCTCGTCGACCAGCAACACGATCAGGTGAACATCGGGGTGGTTCGCGACCAGCGCGTGCGCCATCTGCTGCATCATCACCGTCTTGCCGGTCTTTGGCTGCGCAACCAGCAACGCGCGCTGGCCTTTGCCGATCGGCGCGATCAAGTCGATGATGCGGCTGGTCACGTTCTCGTCGGTCTTGACATCGCGTTCGAGTTTGAACTGTTCCTTCGGGAACAGCGGCGTCAGGTTCTCGAACATGACCTTGTGCTTGCTCTCCTCGGGCGCCACACCGTTCACGCGGTCGACCTTGACGAGTGCGAAATAACGCTCGCCGTCTTTCGGCACGCGCACTTCACCTTCGATCGCGTCACCGGTGTGCAGGTTGAATCGGCGGATCTGGCTCGGGCTGAGATAGATGTCGTCGGTGCTCGCCATGTAGCTGGCATCGGGCGAACGCAGGAAGCCGAAGCCGTCGGGTAACACCTCGAGCACGCCATCGCCGAACACTTGCTCGCCGGCCTTGGCGCGCTTTTTCATGATCGCGAACATCAGCTCCTGCTTTCGCATGCGGGCGACGTTTTCGACCTCGAGCGCCTCGCCCATCGTGATGAGCTCCGAGACGTGGATCAGCTTGAGTTCTGAAAGATGCATGGCTCGACACCCTGGGAGTGATTGGCGACGGCGCAGATGCCATGTCACCGGGCGTTCGGTCGGGCATTCGGGCAGCCACAGGCCCGAAGCGCTCGAATCGACGAACGAGAAAACAAAAAACTGGAGTTTTTGTTGCCGAATCCACGCTCAAGGCGTGGTGGCGAATCTTTCGTCGAAGAAAGCGGCGCCTTGGGTGAAGCGTTGTTTTCTTCGAACTTTTTCTAATTATAGGTGACCATCGAGGAACGCGGTCAACTGGGCCTTTGACAAAGCACCGACCTTGGTCGCGGCAAGCTGGCCGTCTTTGAACAGCATTAGCGTTGGGATGCCGCGGATACCGAACTTCGCGGGCACATCACGGTTTTCGTCGACGTTCATCTTGGCGATTTGCAGACGACCGTCGTAGTCCTTCGACACTTCATCGAGGATCGGCGCGATCATCTTGCAGGGGCCGCACCACTCGGCCCAGTAGTCGACCAGCACCGGCTTGCTGGACTTCAGCACATCGTTGTCGAACGTGGCGTCGGAAGTGTGTTTGATCAATTCACTGCTCATGATTCGTCCTTCTGGTTGCACCGCTTGAGTGATGTGGCAGGGCACAATGATTTTGACACATCGGACCTGCGCTCGCAGGGCGTCTGCCCCTCGCGGCTCTCTTCCTTCCTATGACAACAATAGTGCGGCTGACTCCTGAAAAAGCCGCTGACAACAGCGAGCGCTGGGGCGCGATCGTGGCACGCGTCGCAGCGTGGGCGGTCGCTCAAAAAGTATTGTTGCGCGATGCAGTGGTGCTCGTGCCATTCGCGCAGTTGTTGCCGGAAGCGCGGCGCGCTTTCGCGCGCGCTGGCGGTTGGATGCCGCGCATCGACACCACGCAAACTTTCGCTGCGAGCCTCGGCCCGCCATCGGCAGCGCAAGCCGGGCAAGTCAGCTTCGACCCCACGCTCGATGCACTCAGCGCCGCCGCGTTGCTGCGCTCGCAAGGCTGGGGGGCTGCCTGGGCGCGACGCGACGCGCGAGGCTTCGAGCAAGCCGTGCGCGCGTTGGTCGCGACTGCGCAAGCGCTGGTGCGCGCCGCGGCTGCGTTGCCGCTCGCAGTGCGCGAGTCGCACTGGGACAGCGCGCGCGAACTGTTGACGCCAGCGGCTGGGCCGGGCGCGACAGAGCGGCTACTGGCACGTGTCGCGCTCGAATGGGCCGCGCTCGCGCCGGCCCCCGCGACCGATCGCCTGTTCACCGCACCGCCACCCGCCGCGTGGATTGCGGTGCAGGCCGGCGGCGCCGACGCGCTCACCGTCCGCCTCATGGCCGAGGCGACAACGGTCTCTCTGGTCATCGACACCGACCCCGCCGATGACGACCTCGCTCTCGATGAGTTCGACGATCTGCCCAGCCATTGCCGTCCCGCGTTCGCTCTCTGTGACGCCTTCGAGCACGAAGCCCAGTGCGCGGCCGCGCAGGTGCTCGCGCACGTCGAGCGCGGTGAGGTGCCGGTCGCGTTGATCGCGCAAGACCGTGTGCTGGTGCGCCGCGTTCGCGCGCTGCTCGATCGACACGGGCTCGAGCTGCTAGACGAGACCGGCTGGAAACTTTCAACCACCCGCGCGGCCGCGCTGGTGATGGGCCTGCTGCAGGCCGCGCGGCCGTACGCGAGCACCGACGACCTGCTCGACTGGCTTAAGGCCGGCACCGACGACGACGCGGCGCTCGGTGCGCTCGAAGCGGCTTGCCGGCGCGAACAGGTCGCGCGTGTCGACGCTCTAGCAATATTGACGCTCGAGCCGGCCGCCGCGTGGCTGCTGACTGCGGCCACCGCGGTGCTTGCCGCGCTCGGTGCCACACGCCGGCAGCCACTCGTTGCGTGGCTCGCAGCGCTGTCGTCCGCGCTCGATGCATCGGGCGCAATGGCCGCGCTGCAGGCCGACGACGCCGGCGCGCAGGTGCTCACCGCATTGCGCCTCGCGTTGCCTGACACAAACGCCGGCGCGAACACCACCGCGTGGGCCGCAAGTGCCGCGCAACTCGTGTTGGACTTGTCCGAGTTTCGCGACTGGGTCGACAGCGTGCTGGAGCAGGCCACGTTCCGCCCGGCAGTGGGCTTCGACGTTGCGCCCGACGTGATCGTCACACCGCTGGCCGGTGCGATGCTGCGGCCGTTCGCTGCGGTCGTGCTGCCGGGCGCCGACGACAAACACCTCGGCGCGCCGGCCGCATCGGTCTCGCTGCTCAGCGACGCACAGGCCGCGGCGCTCGGCGTGCCGACGGCTGCCGATCGACGTCGCGCGGAAACACTCGCGTTCGTGCAGCTGCTCGCCGCGCCGCGCCTGACCCTGCTGCGCCGCCGTGTCGATGGCGGCGATCCGCTGGCCGACAGCCCGCTGGTCGAGCGGCTGTCAATGGCACTCGCTGCGCGCGGCATGGCGCTCGCCGCGTGGCACGACCCGCGCACCGACATCGAGGTCGCCGCCACACCGATCCGCATGGGCTCGCCGCGTGCGCCCGGGCTGCTGCCGACGCAGTTGTCGGCCAGCGCCTGCGAGGCGTTGCGCGCCTGCCCGTACCGCTTCTTCGCGCTCAACATGCTCAAGCTGCGCGAAGACGAAGAGCTCGAACGCGAGGTCGAAAAGCGCGACTACGGCACCTGGTTGCACGCTGTGCTGTTCGAGTTCCACACCGCGCGCAATGCGCCGGCAGATGCATTCGCCGAAGTCACGCAGCTTCTCGCATTGGCCCGCGCCAGCCAGCAGGCCCAGGGCATCTTCGATGCGGACTTTTTGCCGTTCGCCGCGTCGTTCGAGAGCTTCGCGCCGAGCTACATCGCGTGGCTGCACGAACGCGATGCCGACGGCGCACGCTGGCTCAGTGGCGAAGACGAGATCGTGCTGACGCGGGACGAACTCGGCGGCACCGAACTGCGCGGCATCATCGACCGGATCGACGAACGGCGCGGCGGCGCCGCGATCGAGCTGATCGACTACAAGACCGGCAGCGCAGAGAGCTTGAAAGCAAAGGTCAGAGAGCCGCTCGAAGACACGCAACTCGCGTTCTACGCCGCGCTGATGCGCTCACGCACCACCCTGCCGTTGACGGCGCGCTACCTCGCGCTCGACGGCAGCAAGCGCCTCGAAGAAGTCGAGCACAAAGGTGTCGAACACAGCGCCGCGGCGCTCGTCGAAGGCCTTGCCGACGACCTGCGCCGCCTTCGCGCCGGCACCGGCCTGCCCGCGCTCGGCGTCGGTGCGACTTGCGAGCACTGCGCTGCGCGCGGCATCTGCCGGCGTGACCATTGGGCCGACGCCGACGCATGAACCTCGACACCCATTCGGCCGCCTACCTCGCCGACGGACTCCCGATCGGCCACGAAGCGTTCTATGCGATGGCATGCGACCCGCAACGCAGCGTCGTCGTCGAGGCCTGTGCAGGTGCCGGCAAGACCTGGATGCTGGTCTCGCGCATCCTGCGCGCGCTGCTCGGCGGCGCGCAGCCGCACGAGATTCTCGCGATCACATTCACGCGCAAAGCCGCCGGCGAGATGCGCGGGCGCCTCAACGAGTGGTTGCGCGAGTTCGCCGCGCCCGGCGCGACGGACGCGGCGCGCATCGAGGCGCTGGTGCAGCGAGGCGTGCCGCGTGACGAAGCGCGCGAACTCGCGCCGCAGCTCGCCACGCTGCATGCGCGCGTGCTGCGCGCCGGGCGGCCGGTCGAGGTGCGCACCTTCCACGCCTGGTTCTCGCAACTGCTGCGCGCCGCGCCGATCGAGTTGCTCAACGAGCTCGGCCTGCAACAAGACATGGACCTGATCGAAGACCTCGACGATCACCGCCCCGAGGTGTTTCGCCGCTTTCACACCGCCGTGCTGGCCGACCCGGCATTGCGTGCCGACTACGCCGCTCTGATTGCCCGCCGCGGTCGCAGCCAGGTGCGCAAATGGTTCCAGGCGGCTTGGCACAAGCGTGTCGAGTTCGAGCTGGCCGATGCGGCCGGCGTGCTCGAAGACAGCGTGCCGCCGCCGATGCTCGAACGCGCTGGCGAGCACCCGGCGCAGGTGCTGCTCGGTGCGGTCTGGCACACGTCGCTGCGCGATCTCGCGCTTGCGTTGGGCCTCGGTGGCGTGCGTGCGCAAGACGCCGCGACCGGCCTCGTGCTCGCGCTCCAACAGACCGATTCGCAGGCGCGATTCGAGCGCGTCTGGGCGGCCTTGTTCACCGAGAAGAACACGCCGCGCAAACAGCTCGGCAAGGTCGAGTCACTGGCGCGCCTGCAAGACGAGATCGATGCGATCGGCACGCAAATCCGCCAGCTCGAGGCGCACACCGAGCACCTGCGCATGGTGCGGCTCACGCGCGTGCTGCTCGTCGAATTCGCGGCTTACAGGCGCGCCCGTGGGCTGGCCGATATGTCCGACCTCGAGAGCTGCGGCCTCGCACTGCTGCGCGACGCCACGCTCGCGGGCTGGGTGCAGGAGCGGCTCGATGCGCGCATCCGTCAC
>JANLUW010000177.1:0-4517 GCA_031363645.1 Rhizobacter sp.
CTGGCCTTCGCGGTGGTCCGCGCCTTTCAAGCCTTCGCGTTGGTCACTCATCAAAAATACCCTTCCTTCTTGCGCCGCTCCATCGAAGCCTCGGAGGTGCGGTCGTCCATGCGCGTTGCGCCACGTTCGCTGACGGTCACCTGCAGCGTCTCGGCGACGATTTCGGCGGCATTCGTCGCTGGGCTTTCGACCGGGCAGGTGCAGGTCATGTCGCCGACGGTGCGAAAGCGCACGAGGGCGGTTTCAACCGTTTCACCGGGCAACGCAGGCGTCACGTCGGTCAACGGCACGAGCAATCCCTTGCGGCGGATCACCTCGCGGTCGTGTGCGAAGTACAGGTTCGGCAGCGGGATGTTTTCGCGTGCGATGTAAAGCCACACGTCGAGCTCGGTCCAGTTGCTGATCGGGAACGCGCGCATGTGCTCGCCCGGCTTGATGCGGGTGTTGAACAGCGTCCAGAGCTCTGGGCGCTGCTCTTTCGGCTGCCATTGGCCGAAGCTGTCGCGGTGGCTGAAGATGCGCTCCTTCGCGCGGGCTTTTTCTTCGTCGCGCCGCGCGCCGCCGAGCAGCACGTCGAAGCGGTGCGCTTCGATCGCTTCGAGCAGCGCGACGGTCTGGTGGCCGTTGCGCGATTCGAGCGGGTGGCTCAGGCGCACCGTGCCGCGCGCGATCGAATCTTCGAGGTCGCCGACGATCAACCGCTCGCCCATCTCGGCGATGCGCCGGTCGCGAAACTCGATCACTTCGGGAAAGTTGTGACCGGTGTCGACGTGCAGCAGCGGGAACGGCAGGCGGCCTTCGTAGTCGCCGCTCGCGTTCCTCTTCTTAAACGCCTTCTCGGCCAGCCGCAGCACCACGCACGAATCCTTGCCGCCCGAGAACAGCAGCGCGGGCCGCTCGAAAGCCGCGACGCTTTCGCGCAAGATGAAGATCGCTTCTTCTTCGAGCCAGTCGAGATGCGTCTGGTCGAGTTCGGGCAGCAGCTGCGCGACGTTCAACGCCGCGTCTTTCAATCGTGCGTTCAAGGGTGGGCTCCGATCATCGAAACTTGGGGTGCCAGCGCGCCCACTTCTTCATGGACATGCAGGCCGCACTCTTTCGCGGCTTCGTCTTCCCACCACCAACGGCCGGCACGAAAGTCTTCGCCGACCGCGATTGCGCGGGTGCAGGGCGCGCAACCGATGCTCGGGTAGAACTGATCGTGCAGCGGGTTGTAGGGCACGTCGTTGAGCGCGATGTACCGCCACACGTCGGCCCACGACCAATCAGCGAGCGGGTTGAACTTGGTGCGGCCCTTGTCATCAGGTTCCGCAAACTCAACCGTGCCGCGGTTCGCCGACTGCTCACGCCGCATTCCGGTGACCCACGCGTTGCGGCCGGCCAGCATGCGCGAGAGCGGCTCGAGCTTGCGGATCGCGCAGCAGCCTTTGCGCAGCGCGATGCTGTCGTACATCGCGCGCTCGCCGTTGCGCTCCACGAACTGCACGACCGATTCCTGCACCGGCTCGAACACCTCGACCGCGAGCGCGTAGCGTGATTCGATTCGGCCGATCAGCGCGACGGTCTCGGCGTGCAGCATGCGGGTCTGGAGCGTGCCGATCGCGATCGGCAGCGCGTGCCGCGCGATCAGGTCGGTGACCACCATGTCTTCGGCGCCCAGGCTCGTGGCCTGCACGACGTGGCCGGCGTGCTCGGTGGCCGCACGTTGCAGCAGCGCGAGCGCACTCGCGACCCGCGCGTCGAAGCCGGCGGTCTCTCGCGCGTACAACGTGACGGCGTTGGAGGTGGTGTTCATATCGACGCCCCCGCGTTCATGAATTCTTCCTGCGCCCTTGCCATCGCATCGCCGGTGCCAGGCGGCTTGGCAAACAGCGGCAGCGGGTCTTCGGTGCCGCCCTGGTAGTAACCGGGGAAGAAGGTCAACGCGCGGTGCGCGGCGTCGAGCGACTGGTCGGCCCGCAGCACCACGGCATCGAAGCCGGTGCGCGCCATCAGCAGCACCATGTCGACCAGCGCCTCGCCGGTGGCGCGCACTTCGCCCGTGAATCGATAGCGCATGCGCATGGTGTGCGCCTGGCTGTAGGCGCGGCCGTCGACCCACTTCGGAAAGCTCAGCTGCACGAGGGCCAGGCGTGGCAGGTCGGCAGCGATTTCTTTGACTTCGGCGTCGTTGGCAAGCATCACGCCGACCGGCATGCCCGCAGGCCACTGCGCGCGAAAGGCGTGCCATTGCTCCAACGTCAGCAGCATGTGAGGGCGTGGGTCGATGAAAGCGGCGGGGCCGTCTTCACCGCCGAGCGTGCGCCACGGGTCTTTTTGCAAGTTGATGAATTTCATGGTGTTTGCTCCTTCACGCGGCGCGCGACGTGGCCGTGCTGCGGCGCACCGCGTTGGCCGAGGCCTTGAACGGGTCGAGGCCAACGCGCTTGACGGTGTCGATGAACAACTCGTCGGCCGCGCGCGCGCCGCGGTAGGTCTCGATCACCGACTCGATCACGTCGGCCACTTCGTCGGACGCGAACGACGGCCCGATCACCTTGCCAGGAACCGAGGTCCCGCTGATGGTCGTGCCGTCCGAGCCGCCGAGCGAAATTTGGTACCACTCCTTGCCGTCCTTGTCGACGCCGAGGATGCCGATGTGGCCGCTGTGGTGGTGGCCGCAGGAGTTGATGCAGCCGCTGATGTGGAGGTCGATGTTGCCGATGTCGTAGAGCTCGTCGATCTCGTCGAAGCGCTGCATGAGTTCTTCGGCGATCGGGATCGAGCGCGCGTTCGCGAGCGCGCAAAAATCGCCGCCGGGGCAGGCGATCATGTCGGTCAACAGGCCGATGTTGGGCGTGGCGAAGGTGGCCTCGCGGGCGGCTTGCCACAACGCATGCAGCTCGGTCGCGCGGACCCACGGCAGCAGCAGGTTCTGGTCGTGCGTGACCCGCAGTTCGCCATGGCTGAAACGGTCGGCTAGCGCCGCCGCTTCGATCATCTGCTGGCCGGTCGCGTCACCGGGCGCCTGGCCCGAGCGCTTTAACGAGAGCGTGACGGCGCGGTAGCCGCTCAGCTTGTGTGCGTGCACGTTGCGCTCGAGCCAGCGCGTGTAGGCCATCGGCGCATCGAATGGGTCAGGTGGGGCGATGGTCGCCTCCGCCACGGCGACCACACCGGCCGGCAGCACGAAGCCCTGCGCCACGCGGTCGAACTCGGCCTGCGGCAGGATGTGCGCGGTGCCGGCCAGGTCGTTTTCGAGGATGTCGGTGAACTCCGCCTCGACCGCATCGATGAACTTCTGGCCCTCGGCCTTCACGAGAATCTTGATGCGCGCCTTGTACGCGTTGTCGCGCCGGCCGAAGCGGTTGTAGACGCGCACGATCGCCTCGATGAAAACGAGAATCTGCTGCCACGGCAGGAATGCGCGGATCTCGGTGCCGATGACGGGCGTGCGGCCCATGCCACCACCGACCAGCACCTTGAAGCCGATCTCGCCCACGTCGTTCTTCTTGAGCTGCAGGCCGATGTCGTGCCAAGCGATCGCGGCGCGGTCTTCCACGGCGCCGGTGATCGCGATCTTGAACTTGCGCGGCAGGAACGCGAACTCCGGGTGCAGCGTGCTCCACTGCCGCAGCAGTTCGGCATACGGCCGCGGGTCGACGACTTCGTCGGGCGCGATGCCGGCGAGCGCATCGCTGGTGGTATTGCGGATGCAGTTGCCGCTGGTCTGGATGCCGTGCATGTCGACGGCGGCCAGCGCGTCCATCACGTCGGCGGCCTGCGCCAGCGGGATCCAGTTGTATTGCAGGTTCTGGCGCGTCGAGAAGTGACCGTAGCCGCCACGTTCGGTCGGGGTGCCGACATCAACGCGGTCGTACTTGTCGGCGATCTCGCCGAGCGTGCGCAGCTGCCGCGCGCTCAATTCGCCATACGGCACGGCCACGCGCAGCATTGGCGCATGGCGCTGCACGTACCAGCCGTTTTGTAGGCGCAGTGCTTTGAAGTCGTCTTCTGGCAGCTTGCCGCTGAAATGGCGCTCCAACTGGTCGCGGAACTGCGCAGCGCGCTGGTGGACGAATTGTTTGTCGAATTCGGAGTAGACGTACATCAGGTAATCACTTTCAATCCGGCGCTGACGAGTGCGATGCACAGCAGCGTGCGCACGATTTTCTCAGGCATGCGGCGGGTCAACTGCGCGCCGATCCAGATGCCGGGGATCGAGCCGATCAGCAGCGAGCCGAGCAGGTTCCAGTCGACATGGCCGAGCGTCGAGTGGCGGATGCCGGCCACGAGCGTGAGCGGCACCGCGTGGGCAATGTCGGTAACGACGATTTCATGCAACTTCAGGCGCGGGTAGAGCAGCAGGATCAGCGCCGCGCCGATCGCGCCGGCACCGATCGAGCTGAGCGATACCAGCACGCCGAGGATGAGCCTGCAGGCGATCGTCAGCCATGGCTTTCGGTTCTCGGCAATCCAGCGCTCCAGCCACAGGCCGGCGCTTTGCCAGACGCGTTTGTAGGCGACGGTCACGGCCG
>JANLUW010000302.1:0-10201 GCA_031363645.1 Rhizobacter sp.
GTGACGCGGATGCGCAGGAACACCTGCATGCCGCGGCGAATCAGCACGAAGGCCAGCAGGACCAGCAGGTTGGCGGCGAGCCAGGTCAGCACGGGCGGCAAGGCGCCGCGTTGCAGGATCAACCCGAGCCCGGCCGCGGAGGCCAGCGCCGCGCCGGACCATTGCAACGCGACCCGTGGCGTCAACGCGAGCCAGCGACCGGCCACCCACCAACCGAGGGCGCACAGGCCCTGCTGCAAGGCGATCAGTAACAGCACGGTGGCGGTGTCGTTCAAGAAGCAATCTCCAATCGGCGGGTACTGCATCTCGCCACGACCAAGTCGCAGCGCCGGCCAGTATGCCCGTCGACACGCCCGGCAGGCATCCCCGTGCCTCCCACCCTTGGGGGATGGACACAGCGGGTCGCGCGGGCTTGGCAGCGCCTCGGCAGCGGCGCGCGCGCTCCCGGCTATGCTCGGGGCCCTGCCCGCCTGCGCACCCGCGCAGGCATGAAGCCACCCGGGCCGCCACCATGCTGATCAACTTCTTCTTCACGCTGCGCGCCGCCAAGCTCAAGGTCTCGGTCAAGGAGTACCTGATGCTGCTCGAAGCCATCCAACGCGGCGTGATGGATGCGGACGACTTCGATCCGAGCGGCCCGACCGTCGACAAGTTCTACTACCTCGCCCGCACCTCGCTGGTGAAGGACGAAGCCAACTTCGACAAGTTCGACCGCGCCTTTGCCGCGTACTTCAAGGGCGTCGAGATGTTGACCGACTTCACGCAAGAAGTGCCGCTCGACTGGCTGCAGAAGAAGCTCCAACTCGAACTCAGCGCCGAAGAAAAAGCCGCGATCGAGAAGATGGGCTGGGACGAGTTGATGGAGACGCTGAAGAAGCGCTTCGAAGAACAAAAAGAGCGCCACGAAGGCGGCAACAAGATGATCGGCACCGGCGGCACGAGCCCGTTCGGCGCCTACGGCTACAACCCGCAAGGCATCCGCATCGGGCAGGAAAAATCGCGCAACAAGAGCGCGGTGAAAGTCTGGGACCAACGCCAGTTCAAGGACTACGACGACACGCTGGAGCTCGGCACGCGCAACATCAAGGTCGCGCTGCGCCGCCTGCGCCGCTTCGCCCGCGAAGGCTCGGCCGAAGAGCTCGACCTCGACGACACGATCCGCAGCACCGCCGCGAATGCCGGCTGGCTCGACATCAAACTCGTGCCCGAGCGCCACAACAAGGTGAAGGTGCTGCTGCTGATGGACGTGGGTGGCACGATGGACGAGCACATCCACCGCGTCGAAGAAATCTTCAGTGCCGCCAAATCAGAATTCAAGCACCTGGAGTTCTATTACTTCCACAACTGCGTCTACGACTTCATGTGGAAGAACAACCGCCGCCGGTACAGCGAGAAGTTCCCGACGATGGACATCATTCGCAAGTACAACAGGGACTACAAACTCATCTTCGTCGGCGACGCGACGATGAGCCCGTACGAAATTTTGCAGCCCGGCGGCAGTGTCGAATACAACAACGAAGAACCGGGCGCCGCATGGCTCGCGCGGCTCACGCAGGCCTTCCCGAAATTCGCCTGGATCAACCCCGAGCCACAGGGCGTGTGGGGCTATCGGCAAAGCATCGCAGTCGTGCAACAACTGATGAACCAGCGCATGTTTCCGCTCACACTCGGCGGGCTGGAAGGGGCCATGCGCTTGTTGAGCAAATGACCATGGGCCGCAGGCTGCGCACCGCGCTGATCGCGGTCGCCGCCTGCGCAGTCGTTTTGGGTTTGAACGGTTGCGCAAGCCTGCCTTTCGGCCTCGGCAAATCGGATGCGGCTGCGGCCTCGCCCGCCGATGCTGCCTTCGCCGCGCCGACCCGCGCCGACTACAAGCTCGATGTTCAGGCCCCCGACCCGCTCCGCGCGCTGCTGCTGAACTACCTCGATCTGGCACGCTTTCAAAACGCCCCCGCGACCGAGAGCGTCGACGCCACCGAGCTCGAGCGCCTGCTGCGCGCCGCGCCATCGCAGGTTCGTGAGCTGCTCGAAACCGAGGGCTACTTCAACGCCGAAGTCAGTGCCGCGCACGACGGATCGCAAGGCGGCCTGCCGCTGCTGCGCATCACGGTCGACCCGGGCCCGCGCACGCTGGTGAATGCCCTCAGCATCGAGGCCGAGGGTGACCTGCAGCGGTCCGCGGCGAGCGGTGATGCAGCCCCAACGCGCGAGCTCGCCACCCTGCGCAGCCAATGGCCGCTGCGCCCTGGTGACCCCTTCCGACAAGCCGCGTGGGCCGCCGCGAAAAACACCACGCTGGCGCGGCTGCGCGCCGACGGCTATGCCGCGGCCACCTGGCGCAGCACCGACGCGCGTGTCGACGCACCGCTGAACCGCGCCGATATCGCGGTCGTGCTCAAGAGCGGCCCGCTGTACCGGCTCGGCGCGCTCGTCATCGAAGGGGTGCAGCGCTACGACGAGCAAGCCATTCGCCAACTCTCGACCTTCGGCCCCGGTGACCCGTACAGCGAGAAGACCTTGCTCGACTTTCAAGACCGGCTGCAGAAGGTCGGCCTGTTCGAGGGCGCTTCGGTCGAGCTCGATGCCGACCCAACGAGCGCCGGCGCTGCACCGGTGCGCGTGCGTGTGAAAGAGCTGACGCAGCAGCAGGCGACCGTCGGCGTCGGCTACAGCGCCAACACCGGGCCGCGCCTTTCGGTCGAGCACACCGACCGGCGCGTGTTCAACACGCGCTGGATCGCGAAGAACAAGATCGAGCTCGGCCCCGCCAACAAGACTTGGCAGGGCGAGCTCAGCTCGTATCCGCTCGACGGCCTGTACCGCAACCTCGTCTCCGGCAGCGCCACGCAACTTCGCACCGACGATCAGCAACTCACCGCCTGGAACGCCCGCATCGGCCGCGCGCAAGACACGCCGCGCATCGAGCGCCTGTACTTCGCCGAACTCGTGCATGCGCGGGTCGACACCTCGGAGCTGTCGAGCCAGGGCGATGCCGCCTCGGCCAACTACCAGTGGATTTTTCGTGACCTCGACAACGTGCTTCTGCCGACCCGAGGCCTGACGACTTCGGCGCAGGCCGCGCTCGGCTACGCACGCGGTCGCCGCTCGGTCATCGGCGACCCGCCCGAAAGCGCCAAAGGGCCGTTCGCCCGCGCCTATGCACGGCTGACCCGGTACGAGCCGTTCGGCAACGGCTGGTACGGCACCGCGCGCGCCGAGGCCGGCGAAGTGTTCGCGCACAGCGCCATCGACATCCCCGACACGCTGCTGTTCCGCGCCGGCGGCGACGATTCGGTGCGCGGTTACGGCTTCCGCACGCTCGGCCCCGAGATCCGAGGCGTGACCGTCGGCGGCCGCACGTTGCTGACCGGCAGCATCGAAGTCGCGCGGCCGATTTCACCGAAGTACGCCGATTACTGGTGGGCCGCCTTCATCGACGCCGGCAACGCGGCCGACCAGTGGCGCGACCTGAAGCCCGCCGTCGGCTATGGCGTCGGCCTGCGCTGGCGCAGCCCCGTCGGGCCGTTGAAGGTCGACGTGGCCTATGGCCAAAAAGTCAAGCAGGTGCGCCTGCACCTCAGTGTGGGCATCACGTTTTGATGGACGAGACGAGCGCGCCCGCCGCCACGCCGCCGGCCGTGCCGCCACGCCGCCGCAGCGGGCTGCGCGTGGCTGTCGCGCTGGCATCGCTGGTGCTCGTGCTGCTGATCGGCGCACTCGCGAGCGGTTGGTGGGCACTGCGCAGCGAACGCGGCAGCGCGTGGCTGGCGTCGAGGCTGCCGGGTGTGCAGGTCGAGGGCGCGAAGGGTCGCTTGATCGGCGACTTTTCAGCGCGGCGCATGACGATCCGGTTGCCCGGCGGCAGCGACACCGTCACGCTGAGCGAGCTCGCATGGCGCGGGCTGCGCGTCGAGCGCGCGGGCTCACCGCGCTGGGCGCGCATCACGATCGACTCACTCGAGGCGAAGCGCGTCGACCTCGCGCTCGCGCCGAGCACGACCACCGTACCGATGAAGGTGCCAGCCGATCTCACGCTGCCGATCGAGCTCGATGTGCAGTCGCTGCGCGTCGGCGAACTGCACGCCGCGGCGCTCGGCACCGAGCCGATTCGCGCGCTCACGGCAAGGCTGCAGCTCGGCATGAACGGCGGCGCCGAGCACCGCATCGATCAGCTCTCGTTGGCGTGGGATCGGTTGACCGCGAGCGCCAACGCGCGCATCGCCAGCACTGCGCCGATGGCGCTCGACGCATCGATCGCGCTGGCCCGCCAAGCTGCCGAATCGCTGCCGGCGTGGCGGGCGAGCGCCACACTCGTCGGCCCTTTGGCGGCGCCTGTTCTGCTGACCACGCTGCGCGCCGAACCGGTCACATCGAAAGGCGCCGAACGCCCCGAACAGACGCTCGACGCGCGCGCCACGCTTCGCCCTTTCGCAGCTTGGCCGCTCGGCGATCTGCACGTCAGCACGAAGGCGCTCGACCTCTCGGCCCTTGCGAGCGCCGCGCCGGTGACCGCGCTGACAGCGCAGGCGGTTGCGACGAGCACGGCTGCCGACCAGCCCGCCAGCGTTTCGGTCGAGCTGAGCAACGCCCTGCCCGGCCGCTGGAATGAGGGCCGCCTGCCATTGCGCAGCGCGCGATTCGAGCTTGCCGCGCAGCCCGACAAACCGACCGAGCTCGCACTGCGCACGCTCGGCGCCGAACTCGGCACCGCGCAGGCCAGCGCCGGCCGCATCACCGGCGAAGGCCGCTGGTCGCCGCAAGGCTGGAACCTCGCGGCGACGCTGACCGCACTGCAGCCCGCGCTGCTCGATGCGCGCGCACCGGCGATGCAGCTGAGCGGGCCGCTGACGTTGGCGGGGGGCGCACCGGCCGATGCCAGCGTCGACGTCAAGGCCGCGCTCACCGGCGCCATCACCGACCGTGGTGCGCTGCGAAACGTGCAATTGAAGGTCGACGCCACAGTGAGCCCGCAGCGCATCGCGCTGCGCGAATTGATCGCCTCGACCGGCGGTGCGCGCGCGTCGCTCGACGGTCTGGTCACGCACCCGGCCGCCGAGGCGCCATGGGCCGTGAAGGCACGCGCGACGCTGGCTGATTTCGACCCCGCCGTCTGGTGGCCCGGGGCCGACGATTCGCCGTGGCGCGCAGCCGTCACCCGGCTCAACGCGAACGGCACGATCGATCTCAGCGTGCCGGCGACAACCACAA
The DNA here is from genome assembly GCA_031363645.1 of Rhizobacter sp. Taxonomy (GTDB): domain Bacteria; phylum Pseudomonadota; class Gammaproteobacteria; order Burkholderiales; family Burkholderiaceae_C; genus LMDS01. Next base: position 5,209 of record JANLUW010000302.1, read on the forward strand.
CCGCGGCCACATCGCAAGCGCTGCCCGTCGCGCTCGCGGCACTGCGTGGCCAAGCCGTCGTCACGCTCGGCAAGAGCCTGCTCGCCGGCGTGCCGCTGAGTGGCGAGGCGAGCCTGCGCAGCACCGCCGGCGCACAGGCGATCGCCAGCGTGAAGCTCGATGCCGACGGCAACGCGCTGCGCGCCGACGGCCGGCTCGCGACCACCGGCAACGGCAGCGCCGACGCATGGGACGTGAGCGTCGACGGCCCAGCATTGAACAAACTTGCGCCCGTCTTCAAGCTGTTTCAACCGGCCGGCGCCGATGCCACGCTCGCCGGCAGCTTGAGCGCGAAAGCGCATGTCACGGGCCGCTGGCCCACGCTCGCAACGCAAGGCCAGCTCGACGCGAACGCGCTGCGCGCCGGTGCGCTCAGCGTTCAAAAAGCGCAGGCGCGCTGGGCGCTCGGCACCTCGGCCAACGCACCGATCGAGGCCAGCGCGACGTTGACGCAGGCGAGCCTCATGCAGAACGGCGCGCCGGGGCCGTCGCTCGACACGTTGCAGCTGCAGCTCAAAGGCACCGGCCTCGCGCATTCGTTCGGGCTGCGCGCCGAATCGAAATCGCGGCCACCGGCGTGGACCGAATCGCTGCAGAGCAACGTGGCAAACAGCGTGGCCAACAACGCGACAAGCAACGTGCCGAGCAGCGCGGCATCGCGCACCGTGGCCACCGTCAAGGCGCAAGGCGGCTTGGTCGACGCAGGCATCGCGCCCGCAGCACTCGCCGGCTGGCGCGGCACCATCGAGCAGATCGATCTGCGCAGTGACAGCCCCGGCAGCGCGCCGCTGCTGAACACGCGCAACGTCGCCATCGAGGCGCTGTGGGCCGGCGGCATGCCGCGCGTTACCGTGCAGCCCGGCCGTGCCGAAGCGCTCGGCGGTGCGATCAAGTGGAGCCGCATCGCGTGGCAGGCCGCTGCCCAACCCGGCGGCTTCGCGCAGGTCGAGGCCGAGGCCGAACTGGAGCCGCTGCGCATCGCGCCGCTGCTGGCGCGCGCCCAACCCGCGTTCGGCTGGGGCGGTGACCTGACGATCGCCGGCCGCATCAAGCTGCACAGCGCGTCGACCTTCAGTGCCGATGTCGTCATCGAGCGCAGCACCGGCGACTTGACCGTCACCGACGAAATCGGCACGCGCTCGCTCGGTCTGACCGACCTGCGCCTGGGCATCACTGCCGACAACGGCACCTGGAGCTTCACGCAGGGCCTGGCCGGCAAGGCGCTCGGCGTGGTCGCCGGTGCCGAGGTCGTGCGCACCTCACCGCAGGCGACCTGGCCTGCCGCCGATGCGCCCCTGACCGGCGTGCTCGAATTACGTGTCGACGACCTCGGCACCTGGGGCAACTGGGTGCCGCCGGGCTGGCGGCTCGGCGGCGCGCTGCACACCAGCGCGAGCTTCGGCGGGCGCTTCGGCGCGCCCGAATACACGGGCCAGATCGACGGCACGCGCCTCTCGATCCGCAACTTTTTGCAAGGCGTGAACGTCAGTGACGGCGATGTCGCAATCCAGCTCAAGGGCAGCAGCGCACGCATCGAGCGCTTTACCGCGAAAGCCGGCAACGGCACGCTCAAGGTCGAGGGCGACATGAGCTTGGGCGCAGCGCCGAAAGCGGTGCTCAAGTTGACGGCCGAGAAGTTTCAGCTGCTCGGCCGCGTCGACCGCCGCATCGTCACGAGTGGCGCCGGACAATTGCAACTCGACAAACAAACGCTCGCGTTCGACGGGCAGTTCGGTGTCGACGAAGGCATCATCGATTTCACGCGCAGCGATGCACCGAGCTTGTCGGACGATGTGGTCGTCGTGCGCGCGAAAGGCGCGCCTTCGCCTGCCGATGCAGCGTCAGCAGCGGCAGCACCGACGGGTGCGCCGAGCGTGTCGGCCACGCCGCCGCGCAACGTCGCGCTCGACCTGCGCGTGACGCTCGGCGAGAAACTGCGGGTGCGCGGCCGCGGGCTCGATGCCGGGCTGCGCGGCGAGTTGCGCATCACCTCGCCGGGCGGGCGCTTGGCCGTCAACGGCACGGTGCGCGCGCAAGACGGCACCTACGCCGCCTACGGCCAGAAGCTCACGATCGACCGCGGCCTGATCACCTTTGCCGGCGCGGTCGAGAACCCGCGGCTCGACATCGAAGCCACGCGCCCGAACATCGACACCCGCGTCGGCGTAATCATCAGCGGCACGCCAGCGAACCCGCGCGTGCGGCTGTTCTCCGAGCCCGAGCTCTCGGAGATCGACAAACTCAGCTGGCTCGTGATGGGCCGCGCCAGCGACGGCCTGGGCCGCACCGACACTGCACTGCTGCAACGCGCCGCACTCGCGCTGCTCGCGGGTGACGGCGGCAGCGGCCCGACCGACCAATTGACCAAGGCGCTCGGCCTCGACGACATCTCGGTGCGCCAGACCGACGGCGAAGTGCGCCAAACCGTGATCGGTCTCGGCAAGCAACTGTCCAAGCGCTGGTACGTGGGCTACGAGCGCGGGCTCAACGCCACCACCGGCAGCTTTCAGCTGATCTACCGCATCGCCCAACGCTTCACGCTGCGCGCGCAGTCGGGTGACGACAACTCGCTCGACCTCATTTGGACCTGGCGCTGGAGATAAGTTTGCAAAGGCACATGCGAGAATTCGAGGCGCGTGCCGCGCCTCCTTGCTCGCCGTAGTTCAACGGATAGAACGGCCGCCTCCTAAGCGGCAAATACAGGTTCGATTCCTGTCGGCGGGACCAACGAGATGTTCCGGCAAGTCCATTGACGGCACATCGGCTGGCACTTGACGAGAAAGACATGGCGTCGTTTTTCCGCATGCTCGATTTGTCGTCGACCACCGCCCCACTCCCCGTGAAATAACATGGTGAGAACGTCAAGGAGAAACGGATGAGCGAAGACCCACGCTGCTGCGGCAGCGGCATGTGCATCGTCGACGACGAGGGCCGTTGCTGGTGTGGCCAACGGTGGGACGGCACAAAAATGTGCCCCGCTGACATGGGTAAACAGGCGGAAGCAACAGTGCCGACAGAGAAGGAAGCCGATCGCTGACGCTGCGCCGTTCTCGACACCTCCGGTCGGGCAGGCCGCAAGCTGCCGCGCTGCTGTGGCTGGCTCGCGCGGCAGGGCTTAGGCGGGTACGCGGCGTCGTCGGACGCATCGACTTAGAGCTCGCCGGCGAAGACGGCAGCGAGCTCTACCCGCGCGTGCAGACGGGTGGAAAGCATGAAGGTGCCGACGAACTGCGCTGCAGAAAGAGCGGGTCGGACGGTGGCGTGCGCGCGTAGCCTTCGGCAAAGAACTGCGCCCGGCCTGGCGCGAAGCCGCGCGCGAACAGGTCCGATGCGCCGAAGTCGTAGGCGCCGCCATGGCGCGGCGGTTCGCCGGCCATGTGCATCATCGCGATGACGCCGCGCGTCTGCTTCGGCGGGTCGCCGGCGGCGAGGAACCCGGCGGCAGCGGGTACTGGATCTTCACGGCCAGCACATGTCCTTCGTGTGTCTCAGCGCGATGAACCTGACCGATCGATGCGGCGGCGACCGGCTCGTGGCTGAAGCGGCGGAACCGCTGGTGCCACTCGCTGCCGTACCCGCGCTCGAGCACCTCGGCGAGCTGGGTTGCAGGCATCACATGGGCCTGATTCCGCACTTCGCCCAGCAATTCGGCAAAGTTCGGCGGCAGCATGCTGTGGCCGTCCATTGACATCAACTGGCCTACTTTCATCGCCGCGCCGCGCATTTGCGACAGCCGTTCGGCAAGCCGACGCGCGTTACTCGGCGTCTACATCAACTGCGTCAGGTCGACGCGCTGGCCGCGTGCCAGCCGGCCCAGGCCTTATGCGGCTGCGCCCGCGGCCTTCTCGCCGACCGCGTGGCCGAAATGCCAAAAGCGCTGTGCTCGACCTTCGGGCACTCGCGCACTGCGCTTCGCGGGCGGCTTTGGAACGGGGCGGTCCGACATGACCGCATCGAACCAGAGCGCGGCGCCGCAAGCCGAGCCAAGGGCTTCGGACCGCATCAAAGAGGCGCACGCAGCGGCTTCTCGGCTGTGTCGCTGAATCACCGCAATGACCCTGGATCACGCAAACAGCGGCGCGGTTTCACAAACCAGCCTCGGGAACCGAAGGTCGCAGAATTGAAAAAGCCGGGCGTTGCCCGGCTTCATCTCACAGGCCGCAATTGAAGCGGCCGGCCGAAGGTCACTTGGGCATCAGAACGCTGTCGATGACGTGAATGACCCCGTTGTCGGCGACGATGTCGGTCTTGATGACCTTCGCTTCGTCCACCGTGACACCGCCTGTGGTGGCGATGTTCAATTCGCTACCTTGCACCGTCTTCACCTTGCCGGCCTTGACATCCTTGGCCATGACCTTGCCCGCCACCACGTGGTAGGTCAGTACGGCGGTGAGCTTGGCCTTGTTCTTCAACAAGGCGTCGAGATCGGCCTTCGGAATCTTGGCAAAGGCTTCGTCGGTCGGTGCGAAGACGGTGAACGGGCCCTTGCCTTTCAACGTGTCTACCAAGCCAGCGGCCTTCACGGCTGCCACGAGCGTCTTGAAGTCCCCTGCGGCTGCAGCTGTGTCGACGATGTCGGCGGCTTGACTGGCGAAGGCTGTTGCGGCGAGTGCTGCGGCAATGAAAATCTTCTTCATGAGTGATCCTGTAGTGCAGCTGCGTATCGAAATAGATTGCAGGCGCCAAATTGTGGCCCCGATCAAATGTCCTCTTGGCGCATCGGGTGACCTTCAACGTTGCAGCTCACGAGCACGCACCATACCGGGCACAGAGTGCAAAGGCCTTGCTCGCCTGCCTGCAGCAAAAGACGCTTAGCCTCCGCCCACAGCGCGAGTGAGAGCCAAACCGATCGGCAAGATCGGTCCCAACTCGTTCCAGCGCGCGTGCTGTCACCCTGCTTCATTCCAACCAGGGTCCACTGACTACCGATCTAGGAATTTCACATGCATGACAT
>JANLUW010000319.1:0-14264 GCA_031363645.1 Rhizobacter sp.
TTTGAAGAGAAGCGCACCGCCGACGTGATCGCCAGGCAGCTCACCGACTGGGGCATTCCGATCCACCGCGGGCTGGGCACGACCGGCGTGGTGGCGATCCTCAAGAGCGGCAGCAGCCCGCGCGCCGTGGGCCTGCGCGCCGACATGGACGCGTTACCGGTGCAGGAGCGCAACCGCTTTGCGCACGCCAGCCGCCACGCCGGCAAGATGCACGCCTGCGGCCACGACGGCCACACCGCGATGCTGCTCGCCGCGGCCAAACACCTGAGCAAACACCGCAACTACGACGGCACCGTGTACCTGGTGTTCCAGCCCGCCGAAGAAGGCGGCGGCGGCGCGCGCGAGATGATCAAGGACGGCCTGTTCGAGAAGTTCCCGATGGAGGCCGTGTTCGGTGCGCACAACTGGCCCGGCATGGCGGTCGGCCAGTTCGCGCTCAAAAACGGCCCGGCGTTCGCGAGCAGCAACGAGTTCAAGATCACGATCCACGGCAAGGGCGCGCACGCCGCGATGCCGCACAACGGCGTCGACCCGGTGCCGGTAGCGTGCCAGCTGGTGCAGGCGTTTCAAACCATCATCACGCGCAACAAGCGGCCGATCGACGCGGGGGTGATCTCGGTGACGATGATCCACACCGGCGAGGCGACAAACGTCGTGCCCGACAGCTGCGTGATTCAGGGCACGGTGCGCACCTTCACGCTCGACGTGCTCGACCTGATCGAGCGCCGCATGCAAGAGATCACCCAGCACACCTGCGCCGCGTTCGAGACCACGTGCGAATTCGCCTTCAAACGCAACTACCCGCCGACCATCAACCACCCCGCCGAAACCGAGTTCACGCGGCAGGTGATGGCCGAGCTGGTCGGCCCCGAGAACGTGCAGGAATTCGAGCCGACGATGGGCGCCGAAGACTTCAGCTTTTTCCTGCAGCAACGGCCCGGCTGCTATTTTTTGATCGGCAACGGCGACGGCAGCCACCGCGAAGGCGGCCACGGCATGGGCCCGTGCATGCTGCACAACCCGAGCTACGACTTCAACGACGACCTGATCCCGCTCGGCGCGACCCTATGGGTCAACATGGCCGAAAAGTGGCTGAACACCGCGCGTTGAAGTCGATGAGCACCCTGACGGCCATCGCCAACTTTTCGCAGACCTACACGGAGGCGCGCGACAAATTTCTCGGCGCGGCTTCTGCTGCAAGTCTCGACGTGCAAAGCCACGTCCACCCCTTGCTCGGCCGCGACGGCGAGCAACTCGCGATGGACGTGGTGCGTGACGGCCCGCCCGATGCCGCCTCGCTGCTGATCGTCAGCAGCGCCTGCCACGGCGTCGAGGGCTTCTGCGGCTCGGGCGTGCAAACCACGCTGCTGCAAGACCGCGCCTGGCGCGAGGCGGCCGCCGAGGCGCGCGTGGCTGTGCTCTACATCCACGCGCTGAACCCCTGGGGCTTTTCGTGGTGGCGCCGCACGACGCAAGAAAACGTCGACCTGAATCGCAACTTTCACGACTTCAGCCAACCGCTGCCGCGCAACGACGCTTATGACGCACTCGCGAGCGCGATCGTGCCGGCGAGCTGGCCGCCTTCGGAAGACAACGACGCCGTCTTGCATGCCTACGCTGCAGCGCACGGCATGGCCAAGCTGCAGGAGGTGATTTCGGGTGGGCAGTACGGCCATCCCGAAGGTGTCTTCTACGGCGGCCGCAACCCAACCTGGAGCCACGTCACGCTGCGCCACGTTCTGCAACAGCACGCCACACAATGCACGCAGCTCGGCTGGATCGACCTGCACACCGGCCTCGGCCCGAGCGGCCTCGGCGAGCGCATCTTCGCGTGCCGCGACGATGCCGTTGCGCTCGAACGCGCACGAGCCTGGTGGGGCGACAAGGTCACCAGCATCTACGACGGCAGCTCGACCTCGGCGCCGCTCAAAGGCCTGATGTGGCTGGCGGCGTATGAAGAGTGCGCGCAGGCCGAGTACACCGGCATCGCGCTCGAGTACGGCACGCTGCCGATCATGGCCATGATCAGCGCGCTGCGAGGCGACCAGTGGCTCGAGATTCACCCCGATGCGCCCGACGAACTGCGCGCGCAGATCAAGCAACAGACGCGCGACGCGTTCTACACCGACACCGACGTGTGAAGCAGCAGATCATCGAGCAGGCGCTCGACGCAGCTCACGGCGCGGTGCGTGGCCTCTCGGTGCGCTGACGATGCTCGCGCTGCGCCCGAACTGCGAGTGCTGCGATCGCGATCTGCCGAACGAGTCGGCCGACGCACGCATCTGCACCTTCGAGTGCACCTTCTGCAGCAGCTGCGCCGACGACAAGCTGCACGGCATCTGTCCGAACTGCGGCGGTGAGCTCGTGCGCAGGCCATGCCGGCCTGCCGGCAAGCTGCTGAAGCACCCGGCCTCGACCGAACGCGTGCTGAAGCCCGAGGGCTGCGGCGCGGCCTGACCGACAGCCGCGCCGGCCGCGCCGGCCGCGTCAACCGAACTGCTTCGCTCGCTCCGAGATCAGGCGCGCAGCCGCGCCAACAACCCGGCGGTCGACGCATCGAGCCCGCTTGCATCGCCCGAGACGAGGCGCGGCAGCAGTTGGTTCGCGAGCGCCTTGCCGAGCTCCACGCCCCACTGGTCGAAGCTGTTGATGCCCCACAGCGCGCCGCTCGTGAACACGCGGTGCTCGTACAGCGCGATGAGTGCGCCGAGCGAGCGTGGCGTGAGGCGGTCGAGCATCAGTGTCGTGCTCGGGCGGTTGCCGGGGAAGGTGCGGTGCTTCGCGAGCGTCGCCGCATCGAGGTCTTTCGATGCGGTCGGCGCCTTCTCGGCCTCGGCCTGTGCTGTGGTCTTGCCCTGCATCAGCGCTTGCGATTGCGCCAGGCCATTGGCGAGCAGCATGGTGTGCTGGCGTTCGAGTTGCGCGAGCAGCGGGCCGTGCAGGTCGCTCATGTCGTGCGTCACGTTCTTCACGAGGATGAACTCGACCGGCGTCACGTCGGTGCCCTGGTGCAGCATTTGAAAGTAGGCGTGCTGGCCGTTCGTGCCCGGCTCGCCCCAGACCACCGGGCTGGTCGCGAACGGCAGTGCGTTGCCTTCGAGGTCGACGCGCTTGCCATTGCTCTCCATCTCCAACTGTTGCAGGTAGGCCGGCAGGCGTTTGAGGCCCTGGTGATACGGCGCCATGCAGCGCGTCGTGAAGCGGTGGAAGTTGCGGTACCAGACGTCGATCAGCCCGAGCAGCATCGGCAGGTTCTTCGCCGCGGGCGCGTGCGCGAAGTGCTCGTCCATCGCGTGCGCGCCGGCGAGCAGCGCGTGGAAATTGTCGGCGCCGATGGCGAGCGCGATCGGCAACCCGATCGCCGACCACAGCGAGTAGCGGCCGCCGACCCAGTCCCAGAAGCCGAAGGTCGTGGTGATGCCGAACTGCGCCGCTGCGTCGACATTGGTCGTGGTCGCGACGAAGTGCTTTGCGATGTCGGTGCCGCCATTGGCCTCGAACCAGGCCTTCGCGGCGTGTGCGTTGGCCATCGTTTCCTGCGTCGTGAAGGTCTTGCTGGCGACGATGAACAGTGTTTCGGCGGGCACGAGCTTGCGCAGCACCGGCACGATGTCGTGGCCGTCGACGTTCGAGACGAAGTGCAGCGTGAGGCCCGGGTGCGCGTAGGCGTCGAGCGCGGGCACGACCATCTGCGGCCCGAGGTCGCTGCCGCCGATGCCGATGTTGACGACGTGCTTGATGCCGCTCGCCGCCGTGTCGCGCACGCCCTCGACATACGCGTACATCGCGTCGAGCACGCCGTGCACCTCGGTGCCGAAGAGGCCGGCTTTTCCGGTCGACGATGCACGCGGCGCGCGCAAGGCTGTGTGCAACACCGCCCGGCCTTCGGTCGTGTTGATCGCTTCACCGCGCAGCATCGCGTCGCGCCGCGCCTCGACCCCGCATTCGCGCGCGAGGTCGAGCAAAAAATGAATCGTTGCGGTGTCGATGCGGTTCTTCGACAGGTCGGCAAACACCTCGGGTGCCTCGACGCTCATCGCATCGAATCGACCCGCATCGCGCGCGAAGGCTTCACGCACATCGAAGTCACGGCCATGCGCTTCGAAGTGCCCGGCCAGCGCTGCCCAGGCCTCGGTCTGATCGCAACGCACAGACTTCATTTCAGCGCCTCGATCATCTTGTCGAGCTTGATCGCGTCGGCGGCGAAAGTGCGGATGCCTTCGGCAAGTTTTTCGGTCGCCATCGCGTCGTCGTTCAACGCGAAACGAAAGCGTGCTTCGTTGAACGTGACCGCGTGAATCGCCTCACGCTTCGCGGCCTCGGGGTCGAGCGCGCGCGGCAGCGGCGCATCCGAGGCTTGCAGTTCGCCGAGCAGCTCGGGGCTGATGGTCAGCAGGTCGGAGCCAGCGAGTGCCTGGATCTGCCCGATGTTGCGAAAGCTCGCGCCCATGATCTCGGTCTCGACGCCGAACTTCTTGTAGTAGGTGTAGATCTGCGCGACCGACTTGACGCCCGGGTCATTTGCACCCGCGTTGTCGGCCTCGACCCACTTCGCGCCCGCTGTCTTCTTGTACCAGTCGTAGATGCGGCCGACGAAGGGCGAGATCAGTTGCGCGCCCGCATCGCCGCAGGCCACCGCCTGGCAAAACGCGAACAGCAAAGTCATGTTGCAGTGGATGCCCTCGTGCTGCAACGTGCGCGCGGCCTGGATGCCTTCCCAGGTCGATGCGAGCTTGATCAGGATGCGCTCGCGGCCGATACCGCGGGCCTCGTACATCGCGATCAGCCGGTGCGCCTTCGCGACGCTGGCGGCGGTGTCGAAGCTCAGGCGCGCGTCGACCTCGGTCGAGACGCGCCCGGGCACGATCTTCAAAATCTCCAAGCCGAAGCGCACCAGCACTTCATCGACGACGGCATCGAGCGGCTTGCCCTTGTGAGCCGCGACAGTCTCGGCCAGCAAAGGCGCGTAGTCGGGCTTTTGCACCGCCTTCAGGATCAGCGAGGGATTGGTCGTCGCGTCGCGCGGTGTGTACTGCGCGAGTTGTTTGAAGTCACCGCTGTCGGCGACGACGGTGGTGAATTGCTTGAGTTGGTCGAGTTGGTTCATGGTCTGGCGGCGTGAGGTCGACGGGCCTCATTAGAGCGCCAATTGCAAGGTCCCGGGCACAACGGAATTACATCGTTTCGCCACGCCGTGTCGGTATCCTCCGGCGGTCTCGACACCGAACAGGGCCGCCTTGACGCACGACGTTACAAACATTCCGTGGACCGCCCTGCTCGCGCTCGGCTGTGCGCTTTATTTCGTGCCCCTCTTGGTTTGGGTCGTGCTGCAAAAGCGCGCACCGGTGTCGACGATGAGCTAAATCCTTTCGTTGGCGCTGCTGCCGGTGCTCGGCTTCGTGATCCACTACTTTTTCGGTCCGCAGCGTCTGAAGAAGCAGCGCATCAGGCGCTTGCGCAGCGGTGCCGGCGCACGCACGCCGACCGCCCCCGACGCGCCGCGCGAAGCCGCGGCTTCGGCCCCACCCGCCCTGCGCGAGCTCGCTGCACCCGGCATGGCAGCCTGCGGCGTGCCGGTGGCCAGTGCGACCCGCGCCCGGCTGCTGGTGGGCGGTGCGGCCACCTTCGATTCGATCTTCGAAGCCGTGCGCGCAGCGCGCAACCATGTGCACCTCGAGTACTGCATCTACGAGCCCGACGCGATCGGCACCGCACTCGCCGCGCTGCTCATCGAGCGCGCCCAGGCCGGCGTGCAAGTGCGGCTGCTGATCGACGCACTCGGCTCGAAGCACGTCGGCGCCAGGTTTTTTGGTGCCGCAGCGCGAGGCCGGCGTCGAGGTCGCGCTGTTCCACCAAGCGCGCATCGGGCGCCGCCTGCGGCCCGTAACCAACTACCGCGCGCACCGCGAGATCATCGTTTGCGACGGCGCGGTCGGCTTCACCGGCGGCGTCAACATCACCGACGAGGAAGACCTGCGCACGCGCCCCGATGCCCACCACGACGTGCACCTGCGGGTCGAGGGCGTGGCGGTGCGCTGGCTGCAGATCACCTTCATCGAGGACTGGGTCTACGCGACCGGCCAGTCGCCGCGCGCGCTCGACGCGCTGCTCGACCGCGTGATGCCGGCGCTGCCTGCGGGCGAAATCCCGGTGCAGTTCATCACCAGCGGCCCCGATTCGGCGGCCGAGGCGATTCACCGCATGCAGGTCGAGGCGATCCACGGCGCCACGCGCCGCGCCTGGCTCACCACGCCGTACTTCGTGCCCGGCGAGCAGGCGCTGATGGTGTTGACGAGCGCGGCGTCGACGTGCGGATGCTCGTGCCCGCGCGCAGCGATTCGGCGATCGTGAGCGCCGCGGCGCGCTCGTACTTCGACGAGTTGATTCACGCGGGCGTGAAGGTCTGGGAATACAGCGCGCAGATGCTGCACTCGAAGACGCTCGTGATCGACGACCACTGCGCGATGATCGGCACGGCCAATTTAGACAACCGCAGCTTTCGCCTCAACTACGAGGTGACGGCGGTCGTCTATGGCCCGACGTTGGTGGGCCCGCTGGAGGCCCAATTCAAGACCGATTTGACGCGGTCGGCGCCGGTTCGCTCGAACCGCACGCGGCGCTGGCGGCACAAGCTCGGCGAGGCCGTGGCGCGGTTGTTCTCGCCGTTGTTGTAGGCAGCGGCTGCATCAATGGGCAGCAAGCTTGTCGATGCTTTCGGCGCACCATGATTTGTCGGATTCGTCGAGCTCGGTGAACGCTGCGCGGGCATGCGCCAGCGCCTCTGCATGGCCGGTCGCGTTGCCGGCGGCACGCTCCACGAGGCCGAGCGCCTCCCAGCCGACCGGGCGCTCGAGTGCCGCGCCGTCGTTGGCCGCGACGATCTGGAGGCAAGCCCGCGCATTCGCGAGCGCGCGGTGCATCGCGTCGGTGGCGGGCAGCGCGGCACGCTGCGCGAGGTCGAGCGCGGTTTCGAGCAAGCGGCGCGCGCGGGCCGTGTCGTGCGCGGCCAAGTTGGCGGCCGCCATCGCACCGGCGCGCACGCGGTCGGAGGCCGGCAAATGGCCGATGTCAACGTCGTCACCACCGGCAAGCCGCAGGCCGGCGATCGCAGCCGGCGCGCAACCGCGGCAGCGTCGGTGGCGTGGTCGGTCCAGGCGGTGCCGATGAAGGTCTCGAAGTCCATGGCGTCACTTTAGAGCCGCCGTCGTGGCAGCGGGCCGCATCGCAGTTGGGCGCGCTACAAGCCCAGCCAGACCCCGATCTTCAGCAGCGCGGCTTCGTCGTAGCGCTCGAAGCCGCGGAACTTCGTCGGCTCGAGTTTTTTCTTGCCCTCATCGGTCGTGTCGAGCCCGATCAGGTACTCGCGCACTTTGTCGACCTGATCGGCCGGTATGCCCGGGCTCGCGATGATGTGCTTGATCGGTACCGGCCTCGACTGTGCGAGCACCTTGCCGCCCTTGGCCTGCCAAGCCGTGACGATGGCGTTGGCGGCGGTCGCGCCCGCTTGCGTCAGCCGGTTCTCGACACCGAACGGGATCGCATCCTGGTAGCGGGTGTAGCTCAGGCGCATCGTGGCCGGATCGAGCTTTGCATCGCGCAGCGTGGCGCGAACCATCCAGGCGGTGATCGAGTCTTCATCGGGTACGCCCAGACGCTGCGTTTTCAGTTCGGCGAGCGACGTCAAAGGCGAGTCGGCGCGGGTCAAAAAACTCGCGCGGTAGGCCTCGAAGCCCTTCGTGACCACCACCAGCGTGTAGCCCGACTCCTTGATCGCCTGGATCGATAAATGCGCGGGGTGGACCATCGCGAGGTCATAGCGCTTGGCCGCGAGGCCGGCGCGCAACGACGGGTAATCGCCGACCGGCTCGATTGTCACGGGCTGCCTCAGCAGCTTCGAGAGATCGGCGGCGATGGCAGCGTAGCGGCCGCGAATTTCGTCGTTCGAGACGCGGTAGGTCATCCCCTCGTTGATGGCGAACACGATCGCCTGTGCGAAAGGCGCGGCCGCGAGCAGCGCGGCGGCGAGCGAAAGGCGGACGAGCGAGCGGTACATCGTTGACCCTTTGCGTTGAGTGTTGACCCACAGAAGAAACATCGGCACTATCGACACTGAAATAAAGTTACATCACCAAATTTTTTCGACTTCGACAACCATGTCTTTCGACCTCGTTTTCTTCGGCGGTACCGGTGACCTCACCTGGCGTAAATTGATGCCTGCGTTGTTCCAGGCCTTTCGCCACGGCAAGCTGCCGCCCGACGGCCGCATTCTCGCGGTCGCGCGTGACGAGCAAACCGACGAGCAGTACCGCGAGTGGTTGCGGGTGCGCTTTCAGGATGTCGAGGGCGCGAAGCGGCCGACCGACGAAGAGTTCGCCATGTTCGCCGAGATGCTGCATTACCGGCGCATGGATTTGTCGCAACCCGAGCACTACCAGCGGCTCAAGGATTGGCTCGTCACGCGCAGTGCCGACACGGTCGTGCTCTACCTCGCGACCAGCCCCTACCTGTTTCCGCAGATCTGCGCGCAGCTCGGCATCGTCGGCCTGAACACGCCGCAGATCCGCGTCGTGCTTGAAAAGCCGCTCGGCCATGACCTGGCCAGCGCACAAGAAATCAACCGCGTCGTGCGCTCGGTGTTCAAGGAGGAGCAGGCCTTTCGCATCGACCATTACCTCGGAAAGCCTTCGGTGCAGAACCTGATGGCGCTGCGCTTCGGCAATGTGCTGTTCGAGCCGCTGTGGCGGCGCGAGAGCATCGCCAACGTGCAAATCACGATCGCCGAGGACTTCGGCGTCGGCACGCGCGGTGATTTCTACGACAAGACCGGCGCACTGCGCGACATGATCCAGAACCACGCGCTGCAGCTGCTGACGATGGTCGCGATGGAGCCGCCGAGCCGCAACGATGCCGACGCGATCCGCGACGAAAAGTTGAAGGTGTTGCGCTCGCTGAAGCCGTTTACCGAAGAGAGCGTCGCGCGCGACGTGGTGCGCGGCCAGTACCGCGCCGGCAACGCGCAAGGCACGAAGGCGGCCGGCTACCTCGAAGAAGCGAAAGTGCCGTTGGGCAGCACCACCGAAACCTTCGTCGCGATCCGCACCGAAGTGCAGAACTGGCGTTGGGCCGATGTGCCGTTCTACCTGCGCACCGGCAAGCGGCTGGCCTCGCGCGAGGCGCAGATCGTCGTCAACTTCCGCGCCACGCCGCACAGCATTTTCGTCGGCGTGAACCAGCCGAACAAGCTCGTGATCAACCTGCAACCGGAAGACGGCCTGGAGTTGCACTTGCTCGCAGCCAAAGGCACCGGCCAGCACGAGCCGCTTTCGCCGGTCTCGCTCGACCTCGATTTCGACAAAGCCTTCGCAGAAAATCGGGTCGGCGCCTACGAGCGCTTGCTGCTCGAGGCGCTCGCCGGCCGGCTCAACCTGTTCGTGCGCAGCGACGAGCAAGAGCAGGCCTGGCGCTGGGTCGAGCCGGTGCTCGACGCCTGGGCGCGCGACGTGAATGCGCCGCGGCCGTATGCGGCAGGCACTTGGGGGCCAGCCGCGGCGAGTGCACTCGTCGCCCGCGACGGCTTTGCGTGGACCGAAGAACAATGACGCCGACGCGGTGAGTCAAACCCAGCCGACGACCATGCTCGACAGAATCCGCGCCGCGATCCCCGCGTTGCCGCCGGCAGAGCAGCGGGTCGCCAAGCTCGTGCTCGCCGACCCGCGTGCGTTTGCGAGTTTGCCGGTGGTCGAGTTGGCCGAACGTTCGCATGTGAGCAAGCCGACGGTCGTGCGATTTTGTCGCAGCGTCGGCTACGACGGCCTGACCGACTTCAAGCGCAAGCTCGCCGGTGTTGTCAACGAAGGCGTACCGTTCGTGCACCGCTCGGTGGATGAAGACGACAAGAGTTGCGACATCGTCGTGAAGGTGATCGACAACGCCGTCAGCGCCTTCCTGAAGTACCGCAACGACGCGGCCACCGGCGCGTTCGAACGGGCCATCGCGGCACTCGCCCGAGCCGGCGAAAACGGCAAGCGGATCGAGTTCTATGGTGTCGGCAATTCGGGCATCGTCGCCCAAGACGCACAGCACAAGTTCTTTCGCCTCGGCGTGCGCGCCACCGCCGTGAGCGATGGGCATGTGCAGGTGATGAGCGCGACCATGCTGCAACCCGGCGACTGCGCAGTCGTGATAAGCAACTCCGGCCACAGCCGCGACCTGCTCGACGCTGCCGAGATCGCGCGCAAGAAAGGCGCGACGCTGATCGTGATCACCGCGAGCGATTCGCCGCTGGCTCAGATGGCGATCGGCGCCGGGCAGGTGTTGCTCGCGGTCGATCACCCGGAAGACTACGACCGTTACAGCCCGATGGTCTCGCGCCTGCTGCACCTGATCGTGATCGACATCCTGACCACCGCGGTCGCGCTGCGCCTGCCCGGCGAACTGCGGCCGATGTTGCAGGAGATCAAGAAAAACCTGCGCGTCAAGCGTTATGCAAGAGCTGAACAGGCACGGCCTGCATAGGCACGGGCCGACCAGGCGCTGCGCAAAAGTCAGCGTGCAGATTCGGTGACGACGATCTCGACCAGATCGGTCTGCGCCACGCCAGCGGCTTGCAATCGCGTCGACGCGATGCCTTGGCTTTGCAGGTAATCGCGCACGCTGAATGCGCGGTCGCGGGCCAGCGCCGGGCCGCGCGCTTGCGGGTCGGCGGGGGCGCTCACGCGCAGGCGCGAGGTCGCTGCCAACTGCGCTTTGGCGAGCCGGTCGAGCACGGCCGCGAGCGGCGGCTTGACCTTGATTTCCCCCGCATCGAAGCTGTAGCGCCGCGGCACGGTGGCGCGCAGGCTGCCATCTTGCTGCATCGCAAACGTCACGGGCGTGCCGCGAAAAAGCTCCGAGAGGCGCACCTGTTCACTCGCTAGCGTGGCCCGCAGAGCAGGTGCGATCGGCACTGATGCCGCGGGCCCCGAGGCGGGTGATGCCGGGGCGGCCGTCGGCGCTGGCTTCGGCGTGCCGCAGGCCGCGAGCAAGGCGATCAGCGGGGCGGCGATGAAGCGTGAGTTGCGCATCGCCGATTACAGCCTGCATCGGCGCGGTGGCCGTAACCCGTTGTAGCCCTGCGCATTCACTGCCCGTCGGCGGCTCATCGTGACGCGTTATTTCTCGGGATCGATGCCTTTGATTGCCGCGCCTTCGCCGTCGATCGGCAAGATCTCGACGACCTTCTCGTCGGTTTCTTCCTCCTTGAAATTCTCGGGGTGCTCGCGGCTCGCGTCGCGCTCCGATTCGACCAACGGTTCGCGCGGGTCGGTGGCAGGTCGGGTCGTGCTCATGGCGGTCTCCTGATCGATGGGTCACCTAGCAAACGCCTGAGCGCCGATCAGCGCGAGCCGCCAAACGCGCTTTCACGCGTCGGCGATTTCCGACAGACGCCACGAGGTCGATCACGCAAACTCAAGCGCATGAGCAGCACAACACTTGCGTCCAAACACCTCTCGATGATCCGCGGGTTCCACCTCGCCGATCTGTTCACGCTCGGCAATGCGGCCTGCGGCACGGGCTCGGTGCTGCTCGCGATGCGCTACGTCGGCAGCCAAGAGCTTGCGCACTTTCTATGGGCCGCTGCGCTCGCGCCGGCCGCGTTCATCTTCGACGTGTTCGACGGCCGCATCGCGCGCCATCGCCAAACCCACTCTGCGCTCGGCCGTGAGCTCGATTCGCTCGCCGACATCATCTCGTTCGGCCTCGGCCCCGCGGCGCTCGCGTACGCCGCCGGCATGAGTGGCGGCTGGGATGCGGTGCTGTTGATGTACTTCGTGTGCTGCGGCGTTTCGCGGCTGGCGCGCTACAACGTCACGGCCGAGTCGCTGTCGGCCGGCGCCGACAAGGTCGCGTACTTCGAAGGCACGCCGATACCGACGAGCGTGGCGCTCACCGCCGTGCTCGCACTCGCAGCGTGGCAGGGCAGCATCGGCGATTCACTCTGGGGCGGCGTGTGGTGGATCGGCCCGTGGGCGTTGCACCCGCTGGTTGCGCTGTTCGCGCTGTCGGGCACGCTGATGATCAGCAAGACCCTGCGCATCCCGAAGTTTTAGCCGCGGCGCGCCGCGCGCGCCAGCACCTGGCTCGCGAGCATTTCAGAGCCCACCGAGCGCTCGAGCGACGAGCGTGACAGGCCCGACTGCGCGTAATGCAGGTTCTCGTAGACCTCGGCTGCGGCCGGGTGGGCGCCGAGCACGGCTTGCAGCGCGTCGTCCGGCATCTCTTGCGACAGCGCGACGCCGAGTTGGCGCACCAGCGCGCGGTACTGGTCGGCGCCAAAAGCGCGGCCACTGGTCTCGACGCGCTCCAGCAAGCGCGCCAGCGCGATCGCCATTTCGAGTCGGTTCTTGAGGGATTCGCGTTGGGCAGCGGTCATGGCGGGTTCTCCTGCGGCGGGTTCGGCACATGCGAACCCATGCCAAGCAAGTTTTGGGCGCTTGCGCGAAGTTCAAGGTGGGCCATGTGCGCAGTGCGGCATGCGCGTCCAAGGTTTTTGAACGCGCTCGTCAAACGTGGCGCACGCGGGGTCTTCGGTGCACGGTTAGATTCATCGTCGTTATCACCCCAAAGCCGCCCATGAAAACGCTACTGATCGCTACGCTCGCCCTCGCCGCTGCCGGTGTCGCGCACGCCCAGGCCTACAACGCCGACCCGACGCACACCTTCGTCAACTTCGAGGTCAAGCACTTCGCCACCTCGACGCTGCGCGGCCGCTTCGACAAAAAAGAAGGCAGCGTCACGGTCGACCGTGCGGCCAAGACCGGCAAGGTCGATTTCACGATCGACATGGCCTCGGTCAGCACCGGGGTCGCGCCGCTCGACACGCACCTGAAGAGCAAAGATTTCTTCAACGCCGCCGAGCACCCAACCGCCAAATTCGTCGGCGACAAGTTTGTGTTCGACGGCGCCAAGGTCACGAGCGTCACCGGCACGTTGACGATGCTCGGCAAGGCCCTGCCGGTGACGCTGACCGCCAGCAATTTCAACTGCTACGACAACGCGATGCTCAAGCGCGAGGTCTGCGGCGGCGACTTCGAGACCACGCTCAAGCGCAGCGACTGGGGCGTTTCGTACGGGCTGACCTACGGCATCCCCGACAACGTGCGCCTGTTGGTGCAGGTCGAAGCCGTCAAGCAGTGAACGTCGAGCAATGAGCGCCGCGCCGCCAGCGGCGGCGTGATACACCGGCCGTCATGTACGACCACAACCAGATTGAGATCCCCGAGTCGTTCGTCGCGCTCTTCATCGAGCCCGGCCGCCACAAGCCGAACGCCACGCGCGAGGCCATCGGCGCGCGCTACGAGTTCTGCGAAGACCTCGCGAACCACCTGGTCGAATACGCCCGCGCTCAGCACCACGACCTCGGCATCACCGAGGGCGATGTGCTGGCGCGAATCGGCCTCGGCCTGGCGCAGCCCGACTCGGGCTTCAACGCAGCCGAAGCACGCTGGGTCGTGCGGCGCCTGGCCGAACTCGAAGGCTGGCCGCAGCCCGATGAAGCCTGACGCGGCGCCCGTGCTCGCCTGGCTCGAACGCAGGGGCTCGGCGGCGGTGCGCGACAGCATGGTGCGTTTTGCCATTTCTCCGAACAAGTCATTCGGCGTGCCGGTGGCCGAGTTGCGCACCGAGGCCAAGAAGTTCGGCCGCAGCCACGAACTCGCCACGGCGCTGTGGGCCAGCGGCTGGTACGAGGCGCGCATGTTGGCCTGTTTCGTCGACGAGCCAGCGCAGGTCAGCGCCGCGCAAATGGACCGCTGGTGCCGCGACTTCGACAACTGGGCGATCGTCGACAACGCCTGCGCCGCGCTGTTTTGCGCCACGCCGCACGCCTGGGGCAAGGTCGCTGCGTGGGCCGGCAAGCGCGCCGAATTCGAAAAGCGCGCGGCGTTCGCACTGCTGTGGTCGCTCTCGGTACACGACAAGACTGCGGGTGACGCGCCGTTCATCGACGGCCTGAAGCTGATCGAGCAGGCCGCCGCCGACCCGCGCAACTTTGTCAAGAAGGCCGTCAACATGGCGCTGCGCGCGGTCGGCAAGCGCAACCCGGCGTTGAACGCCGCGGCCATCGAGACCGCCACACGCCTGGCCGCATCGAGCGACGCCACCGCGCGCTGGAATGGCAAGCACGCGCTCGTCGAACTGGCGAGCCCGGCGATGGCCGCGCGACTGGTCAAGCGCGCCCGCCCACCACGCTGAATTCACGCGACCTGCGGCCGGCGCCGCAGCCG
>JANLUW010000327.1:0-1751 GCA_031363645.1 Rhizobacter sp.
GACCGCAGCCTTCACGAAGAAACTCATGAAGCCGATCTTGACGCCGTGCTCCTTCTCGAACTTCTCTTGAAAGCGCTTGCGCATCTCCATCAGCGGCGCCATGTTCACTTCGTTGAACGTGGTCAGGATCGCGTTGGTCGACTGCGATTGAATCAGGCGCTCGGCAATGCGCGCACGCAATCGGCTCATCGGCACGCGCTGTTCGGGGCGCTCACCGAGCGCTTGCATTGCCGGTGCGGCCACGCTCGGCAACGCGGCTTTCGGGGCTGCGGCCGGCGGCGCCTTGGCCAACACCGGTGGCGTCAGTGCGACGGGTTTCGTACCGCCGCCTTCCATCGACGCAAGTACGTCGCCCTTGGTCACGCGGCCGTCCTTGCCGGTGCCAGGGACCGAGCCCGCGGGGATTCGGTGGTCGGCCATGATCTTTGCGGCAGCCGGCATCGTCGGTGCCGCGTTGGCCGCGGCATCGGGCTTTGGCGCGGGGATCACGCCGGGTGTCGCACCGAACGCGGGTTCGGCTGCAGGCACTGGCTTCACGTCGAGCGGGCTGATCGACTCGGTGCCTTCGGTGTCGATCTTGGCAATCACTTCTTCGGCGATGCAGGTTTCGCCGTCGTTCTTCACGAGTTGCATCATCACGCCGGCGGCCGGCGCCGGCACTTCGAGCACGACCTTGTCGGTCTCGATCTCGACCAGGATTTCGTCCATCTCGACGCGCTCACCGGGGCGCTTTTTCCACTGCAGCAGGGTCGCTTCGGCGACGGATTCGGACAGCTGCGGACACTTGACTTCTACGATTGACATTTAATTTCTCGATGTTCTTTTTGAGGTGCAAGGGCTCGCCGCTTAATTGCGCGGTTCACTTCGACAACACGAAGCCCTTGAGCTTGCCGTAGGCTTGCTCGAGCAGCGCCTTCTGCTGCTCCTGGTGCAGGTGCGCGTAGCCCACTGCCGGCGAGGCCGAGGCCGGTCGACCGGCGTAGCCGAGCTTTTGCCCATCGATCATGTTCTCGTGGATGTAGTGCTGCACGAAAAACCAGGCGCCCTGGTTCTGCGGCTCGTCTTGGCACCAGACCACCTCGGTCGCATTCGGGTACTTTTTCATCTCGGCCGCGAACGCTTTGTGCGGGAACGGGTAGAGCTGCTCGACGCGTATTACCGCCACGTCGCCGTTTTTGCGCTCCGCGCGTGCCTTGATCAGGTCGTAGTAGACCTTGCCCGAGCAGGCCACCACGCGCTTGACCTTCTCGGCATGCACCTCGGCACTGACCTCGCCGATCACGGTCTTGAACTCGCCTTTGGTGAACTCGGCGAGCGGCGAGCCTGCATCTTTTGCGCGCAGCAGCGACTTGGGCGTCATGATGATCAAAGGCTTGCGGAACATGCGCACCATCTGGCGCCGCAGCACATGGAAGATCTGGCTCGCCGAGGTCGGCTGAACGATCTGCATGTTGTTGTCGGCAGCGAGCTGCATGAAGCGCTCGAGGCGCGCCGAGCTGTGCTCCGGGCCCTGCCCTTCGTAGCCGTGCGGCAGCATCAGCGTGATGCCGTTGGCGCGGCCCCACTTCACTTCGCCCGAGGCGATGAACTGGTCGATCACAACCTGCGCGCCGTTGACGAAGTCGCCGAACTGCGCCTCCCAGACAACGAGGGTGTTGGGGTCGGCGCTGGCATAGCCGTACTCGAAGCCGAGCACCGCCTCTTCGGAGAGGATGGAGTCGATCACGGTGAACGGCGCCTGGCCCTCGGCC
>JANLUW010000340.1:0-10297 GCA_031363645.1 Rhizobacter sp.
CCCCGTAGGCCCGATCAACAGGATGTTGCTCTTAGCGAGTTCGATCTCGTCTTTTGTGCGGCTCATGTGCTTGAGCCGCTTGTAGTGGTTGTAGACTGCGACGGCTAACGTGCGCTTGGCCACGTCTTGACCGATCACGTATTGGTCGAGGCTCGCCTTGATCTCGCTCGGCATCGGCAGATCGGACTTCGTGGTCTTCGGATCGGCGCCTTCGGCGGGCACTTCATCACGGATGATGTCGTTGCAAAGCTCGATGCACTCGTCGCAGATGAACACACTCGGGCCAGCGATGAGTTTCTTCACCTCGTGCTGGCTCTTGCCACAGAACGAGCAGTACAAAACTTTCTCGCTCGAAGTGCCTTTTTTGTCGGCCATAAAGTTGAGTATCTCGGGGCGTAGAGAAGGAAGAGCCAAATGATAGTTCAAAAGAAAACGGAGCCTTCTCGCGATAAAAGGCCCCGTTTCAGGTGTTGCTGCTAGCGCCGCCTCACCCGGATTCGGCAGAGTAGCGTCAGGCGGCTGCCAGTGGAGACGACCGATGCACGAGGACCTGATCGATCAAACCGTAGGCCTTGGCTTCGATCGGGTCCATAAACATGTCGCGCTCCATGTCGGCGCGAATCTTCTCGATCGATTGGCCGGTGCGCTCGGCGTAAATCTTGTTCAGCTGCTCACGCGTTTTCAGGATCTCGCGGGCATGAATCTCGATGTCCGTCGCCTGGCCTGACGCGCCGCCTGACGGCTGGTGAATCATCACCCGCGAATTTGGCAGCGCCATCCGCTTGCCCTTGGCGCCAGCCATCAGCAAAAACGAGCCCATGCTGGCAGCAATGCCCATGCAAAGCGTCGACACGTCGGGCTTGATGAACTGCATCGTGTCGAACACCGACAGACCCGCACTGACCGAACCGCCGGGCGAGTTGATGTAGAGCGAAATGTCTTTGTCGGGGTTCTCGGATTCGAGGAACAGCATCTGTGCGACCACCAGGTTCGCAGTCTGGTCGGTCACGGGGCCGACCAGAAAGATCACCCGCTCGCGCAGCATGCGGCTGTAGATGTCGTAGGCGCGTTCGCCGCGACCTGAAGTTTCGATGACGATGGGCACCATGCCCAGGTCGTTGGTGTCGAGCGCACTCATGGCAGTCCTTACAGGGGGTTTTGGCGAATGTTGGGCTTGATTATGTCGCGACAAGTCCCGGCATGAAGATTCGCCCGGAATAGGAAAGAGGGCGCCAGCCTCCCGGCCGCGCCCTCTGTCTGCTGTTGGTGCGCGACGCGGTCGATCAGCCTGTCATCAACTCGTCGAACGGCAACACTTTATCGGTGACCTTGGCCTTGCCAAGCACGAAATCGGCGACGTTGTTTTCGACCACGACCGCCTCGACCTCCGCCAAACGCTGGCGATCACCAAGGTACCAACGCACCACTTCCGAGGGCTTCTCGTAGCTCTGCGACATCTCTTCGATGTGCTTTTGCAGTTGATCCGGCTTGGCCTGCAAATTGTTGGCGCGCACGAGTTCACCGACGACGAGGCCGAGGCGCACGCGCTTCTCGGCTTGCGGCTGAAAGATTTCGGCAGGGATCGGCGCCGTGTCAGCGTCTTTCACGCCGCGCTTTTTCAGGTCGGCGCGAGCGGCTTCGACCATGCGCTCGGTCTCACCCGCGACCAACGCCTTGGGCACATCGAGTTCCGAAGCAGTGACCAGCGCGTCCATCACACTGGCCTTGTTGCGCGCGAGCACGCGGAACTTCACTTCGCGTTCGAGGTTTTTCTTGACGTCAGCGCGCAGGCCATCGACCGTCGAATCGGCGATGCCGAGCGATTTGGCGAACGCCTCGTTTACTTCGGGCAGGTGCTGGGCTTCGATCTTCTTCAGCGTGACCATGAAGTCGGCTTCTTTGCCGGCCACGTCCTTGCCTTGGTAGTCGGCCGGGAACTGCAGCGGAAAAGTCTTCGAATCGCCCGACTTCATGCCGCGGACAGCGAGGTCGAACTGCTCGAGCATCTGGCCTTCGCCGATCAGGAATTGGAACCCATCGGCTTTGCCGCCGTCGAACGGCACGCCGTCAATCTTGCCTTCGAAGTCGATCGTGACTCGGTCACTTGCGACAGCGCTCTCGGCAGCCGGGCGCTGCGCGAATGTGCGGCGTTGCTTGCGCAGGATGTCGACCGTTTTGTCGATCGCCTCTTCGGTCACTTCGGTAGAAACGCGTTCGACTTCCGCCGTACTCAAGTCACCGAGCTTGACTTCGGGGTAAACCTCGAAGACCGCATCAAATGAGAGCGCGCCTTCAGGCGCGCCTTCCTTCTCGGAAATCTTTGGCGCGCCGGCGACGCGCAGCTTGGCCTCGACTACAGCCGCGCTGAACACTTGCCCGACCTTGTCGTTCATCACCTCGTAGTGCACCGAGTAGCCGTAACGCTGCGCGACCACGCTCATCGGCACCTTACCGGGGCGAAAACCGTCGGCCTTCACGGTGCGCGAAAGCTTTTTCAAACGTGACTCGACCTCGGTGTTGATCGTGGCGGTGGGCAGCGTCAGCGTGATGCGACGCTCCAGTTTGTCGAGGGTTTCAACTTGGACGGTCATGGTGTGTGAACTCTTGATGATTGCTTTTAGCTGGTGCGCGGGGCGGGACTCGAACCCGCACACCATCGCTGGCGTCAGGACCTAAACCTGGTGCGTCTACCAATTTCGCCACCCGCGCGGGAGACTTTCTTTTTCCCAGCTTTCCGGCGACCGGCCGATTTTAGCCGGTTGCGGCGGCTTGACCACCCGGACTTTCGGCCGCTCTTTCGTCAGCAGCCGGTTTGACCCGGAACCACGCCGCATACATCGCCGGAAGAGATAGCAGCGTCAGCACCGTCGCAACCATTAGACCGCCCATGATCGCCACGGCCATGGGGCCCCAAAACACGCTGCGCGACAGCGGGATCATCGCCAGCACCGCCGCCGCTGCTGTCAGCACGATCGGTCGCAGCCGCCGCACCGCCGCCTCGACGATCGCGTCCCAGGTCGGCACGCCTTTGGCTCGGTCCTGCTCGATCTGATCGATCAAGATCACGGAATTGCGGATGATCATGCCCAGCAGCGCGATCACGCCGAGCAGCGCAACGAAGCCGAACGGCCGGTTGAATATAAGCAGCGCCGCAGCAATGCCGGCGATGCCCCAGAGCCCCGTGATGAATGCGAGGATCGAGCGCGCGAAGCTGTGCAGCTGCAGCATCAACAAGGTGAACATGATGAACAGCGCAACCGGCAACCCAGTGATGATCGAGCCTTGGCCCTTGCTGCTTTCTTCGACTGCGCCGGCCACCTCGATGCGGTAGCCGGGCAGCATGTTCGCGCGCATCGGCTTGAACAACGGGTCGAGTTGCGCTGTCACGGTCGCGCCCTGCAGGCCTTCGATGATGTCGCCCTGCACAGTCGCGGCATAGTCGCGGCCCTCGCGCCAAAGCACACCCGGCTCCCAGACGAAATTTCCACGCGCGATCTGGCCGAGCGGGATACTGCGGCCGGTCGTCGTCGGCACATAGGCGTTGGCGAGGTCGGTGATCTCGTTGCGCTCGGTTAGCGGCTGGCGCAGCACGATGTCGACCAGCTTGTCGTCTTCGCGGTATTGGCCGATGGTGGTACCCGAGTTGATCGTGCGCGCGGCCTGCGCGATGGCTTGGCTCGTCACGCCGAGCGCACGCGCCTTGTCTTGATCGACATCGAGACGCAGCACCTTGACCGACTCGTTCCAGTTGTCGTTGATGCCGCGCATGTTCGGGTTCTCGCGCATGATCACCTTGACCTCGTCGGCGTAAAGGCGCACGCGAGCCGGGTCGGGCCCGACGACGCGGAACTGCACCGGGTACGGCACCGGCGGCCCGTTCGGCAGCAGCTTGGCGCGGCCGCGTACCTCGGGAAACTCGGTGGCCAGAAGATCCGGCAGCTGCTTGCGCAACTTCTCTCGCGCTTTCAGGTCCTTCGGCAGAACGATCATCTGGCTGACATTGCTTTGCGGGAAAACCTGATCGAGCACCAGCACGAACCGCTCGACGCCGCTGCCCACCCAGGTCGTCACGTTCTCGATGCCTTCGAGCGTCATCACACGCGCCTCGACGCGCTTCGTCACGGCCTCGTTGGCCGCGTACGACGTGCCCTCCGGGAACCACAGATCGACGACGATCTCGGGCCGGCTCGAATCGGGGAAGAACTGCTGCTGCACTTTGCCCATGCCGACGATGCCGAGCACGAGCGAGCCGATACTCAGCCCGATCGTGATCCAGCGGTGCTTCACGCACCAGCTCACGGTGGCGCGAAAGCGCGCGTAGAACGGCGTGTCGAAAAGTTCATGGGGCTGGCTGGCTGCACTTCCGTCCGACGACCCGTGCGGTTTGGCCTTGAGCAGCCACACGCCCAAGTACGGCACGAAATAGACCGAGACAAACCACGAGATCACCAGCGCCGCCGCCGTGACCGCAAAGATCGCAAAGGTGTATTCGCCGACCGCAGATTGCGCCAGACCGATCGGCAGGAAACCGACCGCGGTGATGAGCGTGCCGGTCAGCATCGGCATCGCGGTCGCGTCGTATGCGAAGGTCGCAGCGCGCACCTTGTCGTAGCCCTCTTCGAGCTTGCGCACCATCATCTCGACCGAGATGATCGCGTCGTCGACCAGCAATCCGAGCGCGATGATCAACGAGCCGAGTGAAATCTTGTGCAGGCCGACGCCCCAGTAGTACATCGTGACGAACGTGATTGCGAGCACCAGCGGGATCGTGATACCGACGACCAACCCCGGCCGCCAATCGAGGCGAAACGGCTTGGTGTGCAGCCCGAGCGCAATGAAGCTGACCGCGAGCACGATCACCACCGCCTCGATCAGCGTGCCGACGAACTCGTCGACCGAGCTCGTCACCACCTTCGATTGGTTCTGGAACTGGTACAGCTCAATGCCCGCCGGCAGCTCCGCGCGAATCTGCTCGACGGTGAGATTCAGCGCCTTGCCCATGCGCACGATGTCGCCGCCCTTGGCCATCGAGATGCCGAGCGCGATAACCTCGTGGCCCTGGTGCCGCACCTTCACTTGCGGTGGGTCGACGTAGGCGCGGCGGATCTCGGCAATGTCGCCGAGCTTGAAACTCGCACCGTTCGCGCGGATCGAAAACTGGCGCAGTTCGTCGACCGTGTTGAACTGCCCGCCGACACGCACCTGCACGAAGTCGGTCGGTGCATTGATCGTACCCGCCGACTCGACCGCGTTTTGCTGGCCGAGCTGCGCGATCACCTGGTTGAAGTCGAGCCCGAGTTGCGCGAGCCGCTTCTGCGAAATCTCGACGAAAAGCTTTTCGTCTTGCGCGCCGAAAACGCCGACCTTGTTCACGTCGCGCAATTTGAGTAGCCGCTGGCGCACGCGGTCGGCCTGGTCTTTCAACTCTTGGTAGGTAAAGCCGTCGGCCGAGAGCGCGTAGATCGAGCCGTACACATCGCCGAACTCATCGTTGAAATACGGGCCGACCACGCCCGCCGGCAGCGTGGTGCGGATGTCGCCGATCTTCTTGCGCACCGAGTACCAAATTTGCGGCATCTCCTTCGGCGGCGAGGAGTCGCGCACCTGGAAAATGATCAATGCCTCGCCGGGCTTCGAGTAACTGCGAATCCTGTCGGCATACGGCACCTCCTGCAGCGTCTTCTCGAGCTTGTCGGTCACCTGCTCGGCGACCTGCTGTGCTGTCGCACCGGGCCAAAAAACGCGCAGCGCCATCGCGCGGAAGGTGAACGGCGGGTCTTCGTCTTGCCCCAGTTGAAAGTACGCGGCTGCACCGAGCACGAGCAGCACGATCAGCAGGTAGCGGGTCAGCGCCGAATGGTCGAGCGCCCACTTCGAGATGTTGAAGCGCGAGATCGAGTCTTCGGGTTGCGCGATGGGATTTGAAGGGTTCGCGTCGGGCGGCGTCACGGCGGGCTCGCTCACTTCACGCTGACCGGCGTCGAAACAGGCGCCGAAGCGCTCGTGGCCGCGGGCATCCGCGGGTCGACATAGAACTTCACCTTTTGCCCCGGGCTCAACACGTGCACACCGGCCGTCACGACGATCTGGCCCGGCGCGAGCCCGGCCGTGATCACCGCCTCGTTGCCGTCGGCGCCCGCCAGCTTCACGTCCTGCGACTTGACTGTCATGCTGGCGCGATCGACAAGCCAAACTGCGCTGCGGCCCTGCGCTTCGCGTAGCGCCGACAGAGGCAGTTTGGTCACGCCCGCCACCTGCGGCAACGCCATCGAGACACTCGCGGTCTGCCCAAGACGGGCGCCATTCGCGGCGGCGCTTCCGATGTCGGCCTTGATCAGGAAAGTGCGTGTGACCGGATCGGCCGCAGCGGAGATTTCCCGGATCGTCGCCGGCAGCGCGTCACCGCTCGCACCCCACAGCTGAACCTTGAAGCGCCCGGGCGTGGTGGCGAGTGCCTTGACGATGGCAACCCTGTCTTCGGGCACCGAGAACACCACATCGCGCGGGCCGTCGTGCGCCAGGCGCAGCACCGGTGTGCCGGCCGAGGCGATCATGCCCGGCTCGAGGTCGACACCGGTGATCACGCCCGCCGCGTCAGCCACGAGCGACGCATAGCCGGCCTGGTTGCCCTGCACGCTGGACTGGGCTTTGGCCTGATCAAGTTGGGCACGCGCGGTTTTCACTGCCATCTCGCGGCGGTCGAGCTCGGCAGGACCGATGAAGCCCTCGTCGCTGAGTTTTTTGTACCGTTTGAAGTCGGCAGCGTTCTGGTCGTAGCCCGCCTGCGCCGCGGCAACGCTGGCGCGCGCGGCGTCTTGCGCGAGGCGAAGGTCTTGCGCGTCGAGTTGGGCCAGCAATTGGCCCGCCTTGACGGTATCGCCGAGGTCGACCAAGCGCTTGACCATCTTGCCGCCAACGCGAAAGCTCAGCCGCGATTCGGTACGCGCCTTGATTTCGCCCGCGTACTGGTAGGCGCCACCGGTCGTTTGCGACGCAATGGTGACGGTGCGCACCGCGCGCACCGGGTCGGGCGCGGTCTCGGTTTTGGAGCAGGCAGCGAGTGCCGCAATGGCGGTCGAAGTGACGAGCAGCACACGGCGCATGGGTATCCTCAGCGGTTCAATGACTAACCGGTCAGTAATATATTCGGCACGTTTGCCACTGTCAAACCAACCGATCACCCGCG
Organism: Rhizobacter sp.; assembly: GCA_031363645.1. GTDB lineage: Bacteria > Pseudomonadota > Gammaproteobacteria > Burkholderiales > Burkholderiaceae_C > LMDS01. The sequence continues at coordinate 7,187 of JANLUW010000340.1, forward strand.
TCGAACCGACCGCCGCACAACATGGACAATCGTTGCCGTGAGCGTCGACCATTACGAAAACTTTCCCGTTGCGTCCGTGCTGTGCCCATCGGCGCTGCGGCCCGCCGTGGCCGCCATTTACTACTTCGCGAGGACTGCCGACGACGTCGCCGACGAGGGCGAAGCGACACCCGGGCGGCGCCTCGCCGACCTCGCCGCGTACCGTGCCGAACTGGCCACCGCATGCAACGGCGATGGCGCATTCACGCGCTGGCCGCAGGTGTTCGGACCGCTGCGCACGGTGCTTGCCATGCACGCCCTGCCGGTCGATCTGCTGACCGACCTGCTCAGCGCGTTCGAGCAGGATGTCGTCAAAACCACTTATGCCAACCGCGCCGATTTGCTCGACTACTGCCGCCGCTCGGCCAACCCGATCGGCCGGCTGCTGCTGCATTTATATGGAGTGAGTGGCGCGCAGGTTCTGCGCCAATCGGATGCGATCTGCACCGCGCTGCAGCTCGCAAACTTTTGGCAGGACCTGAGCGTCGACACCCCCCGTGGCCGCCTCTACCTGCCCGAGAGCGACTGCGCTCGCCACGCTGTCGACGCGCCCGCGTTGCTCGCGCAACGCGACGCGCAGAACGTGCGAGCACTCATCGCCGACATGGTCGATTGGTCACGCGACCTGATGCACGCTGGGGCGCCGCTGGTGCACGCGATTCCCGGCCGCGCTGGCTGGGAGTTGCGGCTCGTGGTGCAGGGCGGGTTGCGCATTCTGGAGAAAATCACCGCGATGGATTTCGCTACCTTGCGTACGCGCCCGAAGCTGTATTGGTACGACGCACCGCTGCTGCTCTGGCGCGCGATGTGGATGCGCGCGCCGCGTGCTGTCGTTGCGAGCGAATCCGCATGACACCGGAACAATACGTACAAGACAAAGCGGCCAAGAGTGGCTCAAGTTTTTATTACGCCTTTTTGTTCCTGCCCGCACCGAGGCGTGCGGCAATCACCGCGTTCTATGCGTTTTGCCGCGAGGTCGACGATGTGGTCGACGAGGTCACCGATTCGTCTGTCGCCGCGACCAAACTCGCCTGGTGGCGCAAGGAAGTCGGCGCGTCCTTCGACGGCCAGGCCAGCCACCCGGTGATGAAGGCGCTGATGCCGCACACCGGTGCATTCGACATTCGCGCCGAGCATTTGCTGGCCGTGATCGAAGGCTGTCAAATAGATCTGGAGCAGTCGCGCTACCTCGACTTCGCGGGCCTTGCGCGCTACTGCCATCTGGTCGCCGGGGTGGTCGGCGAGGTCGCTGCCAACATCTTCGGTCGCACACAACCCGCGACCACCGCCTACGCCCACAAGCTCGGTCTGGCAATGCAATTGACCAACATCATTCGCGACGTTGGCGACGACGCGCGCCGCGGCCGCATCTACCTTCCAGTGTCGGAGCTGAAGCAGTTCGACGTGAAGGCGCAGGAGATCCTGAACCGCGGCTACAGCGAGCGCTTCACCGCGCTGATGAAGTTCCAGGCCGAGCGCGCGCATCGCTGCTACGACGAGGCCTTCGCGCTGCTGCCCGAGGCCGATCGCGCGGCGCAGAAGGCCGGCGTGATGATGGCCAACATCTATCGCACGCTGCTGCGTGAGATCGAGGCCGATGACTTCCAGGTGTTGCACCAGCGCACCTCGCTGACGCCGCTGCGAAAACTCTGGATCGCTATGCGCACCAACTGGCGCGGGCGTTGATGGCGCCTCCCGCGGCGCGGGCCGGCGGCCGGCGGCTCGCGGTTGTCGGCGGTGGCTGGGCTGGCCTCGCGGCCGCGATCGAAGGAACGCAGCGCGGACATCACGTCACCTTGATCGAGATGGCGCCACATCTGGGCGGCCGATCGCGCGGCGTCGATGTAGCAGGCATGGCGCTCGACAACGGCCAGCACATTCTGATCGGCGCTTACACCGAGACGCTGGCGCTGATGCGCACGGTCGGTGTCGATGCGGACGAGGCATTCGTGCGCACACCGCTGCGCGTGACGTATCCGAACGGCATCGGCCTGCAATTGAACCGTGGCACGCCGATGATCGCGTTCGGCGGCGCCGTGCTGCGCCAGCGCGGATGGCGTCTGCGTGAACGCCTCGCACTGCTCGCTGCGGCCGCGGGCTGGGTATTGAACCGCTTCCACTGCGATCCTTCGATCACGGTGGCGGCGTTGACGCACCGCCTGCCCCGAGCGATTCGCGACGACCTGATCGACCCGCTGTGCATCGCCGCGTTGAACACACCCGCCAGTGACGCCAGTGCCCGCGTGTTCCTGCGTGTGCTGAAAGACGCGCTGTTCTCCGGCCCCGGCTCAGCCGACCTGCTGCTGCCGCGCGTCAGCCTGAGCGAGTTACTGCCAGCGCCGGCGCAACACTGGCTGTGTGAGGCTGGCGCCACGGTGCACTTGCGGCGCCGCGTCGAGGCATTGGCTGCAGACGGCGATGGCTGGTCGCTCGACGGCGAACGCTTCGATCAGGTCGTGCTGGCAACCACGCCGATCGAAGCCGCGCGCCTCGTGCGCGAGTTCGCGCCTGATTGGTCGCGCACCGCTGCCGCGCTGCGCTATGAGCCCATCGTCACCGTCTACCTGCAGGGCGACGGCGTGCGGTTGACCGAACCGATGCTCGCGCTGCGCGCAGACGCGCACGCGCCCGCGCAGTTCGTGTTCGATCGCGGCCAACTCGGCGGGCCGGCCGGGCTCTTGGCCTTCGTGGTCAGCGGCGCGCAGCCTTGGGTCGATTGCGGATTGGAGATCACCTCGCACGCCGTAATAGCGCAGGCCCGGGTCGCGTTGGGCGTGACTTTGCAACGCGTGCAAACGCTCACCGAGAAACGCGCGACCTTTCGCTGCACGCCGAATCTGCAGCGCCCCGCGATGCGCATCGCGCCGAACCTGCATGCCGCCGGCGATCATGTCGCTGGGCCCTACCCTGCCACGCTCGAAGGCGCGGTGCGCAGCGGGCGTAGCGCCGTCGACGCGCTTCTCAGCGCGAGCGGCTGAACGGCGCCGCCAGTGGCTCGCCAATGAACACGCCCTGCTGTGGCCAGGCCACGCTTTTCCAGTAGGCCTCGATCGCGCTCGCGCCCTGCAGGTA
>JANLUW010000358.1:0-4408 GCA_031363645.1 Rhizobacter sp.
AAGCCGGGCGGCAGCTTGAAGTTCTTGGTCGGGAGCTGGTCGACCGCCGTCGGGATCGGGAACGCCGGCACCGGCGCCATCTTCATGGCGGTGTCGGTCTTGGGCCGGCCTTTGGCCCAGCCGGGTTCAGCCTCTTGCGCCCACGCTTGCGCAGCAGCGCAAAGCAGCGGAACGGCAACGGCGAGTGACAGTAAACGACTCTGGTGCATATCTCGACCTCTTGGGTTGGTTGTGACGAACTGACATCGAACTTCCGGTGCAGCGGCGCGCGTCCAATCGGGTCGACGCAGCGATTGAAACAAGTACAAATTGAGGCCTGTTGAGATGCCATCCGGCGCCGATGTGGGCCTGAGTCTAGCGAGCGATCGCAGCGCAGGCACCAGAGAGATAACCCTAGGCGTTCATGACGACACAACTCGATGTGCGTGAAACGCTAGGCGTGAGAAACAAGGTGGTTGTTTCGCTGACGGGTTGTACTTGACCTTGTCGCCGAAAGTTGAAGCTCCGAGGAGGCGCCACTGGCCTGTTAAATCCGACCGTTCCCGGGTCATCGACGTCGCGGCCGTCGCAGCTGCTGCGGTTCAAACAGCGCGGGCGCCATCCATTTGCACTCGACATCGTCGATCAACTCCGCCGCGGGCAACGTCTATTGCCGCATCGTCGACCCAAACTTGCCACAAAGCGGAACAGGGGCACCATGCGGGCAAATCGGCTAACGCGGCGGCGCGGCAAATTCGGCCCGGATCGCCGCCGCGTGTGCGTCAATCGCCGGCGCCGGCGCGAAGGTCTTGGCCTCCCACTCGACCGCCCACGGCGAAGCGGGCACCTCGACGATTCGGTCGCCGACCGGCATGGAGCGCGTGCGCAACTGTGGGTGCTCAATCAGGTCGTCAACTGAGTTGACGTTGCCGAAGGCTGTCTTGGCGTGGATCAGGCGGTCGATGACCTCGCCATTCGCAAGCGCGTTGAAGACTGCGGCCACCTCGCCGTCGACCCAGCCGCGGTTCGCGACCCTCGCCGCGTTGTCGGCGCAGCGCGGGTCGTCGAGCAACGCGGACCGGCGCAGCACGAACCGGCAGAAGTCGGCCCACTCCCGCTCGTTTTGGATCGAAATCACGATGTCGCGTCCGTCAGCGCAGGTGAAAGCGCCGTAGGGCGCGATGCTCGGGTGTTTAAGCCCGACGCGCTTGGGCGCGTGGCCGCCGTAGCGCGTCTGCAGGTAGGGCACGCTCATCAGCTCGGCGGCCGAGTCGAACAGTGACACCTTCACGGCGGAGCCGCGCCCAGTGCGTTCGCGCTGCATCAAGGCCTGTTGAACACCGATCAGCGCGTTCATCCCGGCGTTGATGTCGCACAGCGAGACGCCGATGCGACCCAGCGATTCCCCGCCCTGTCCCTCCGCGCCACTGACCGAGATCAGCCCGCTCTCGGCTTGCACCAACAGGTCGTATGCCTTCATGTCGCTAAGCCGGCCGGTCTCGCCGTAGCCGCTGATGTCGCACGTAACAAGACTTGGGTAGCGGATGCGCAGTTCGGCCGAACCGATGCCCAGCCGTGTCGTGGCGCCGGGCACGAGGTTTTGGATGAACACGTCGGCGCGTGCCAGCAGCCGTTCAAGCAACGCGCGGTCGTCGGCCTGCTTGACGTCGAGCGCGATCGATTCCTTGCCTCGGTTGATCCACACGAAGTACGACGATTCGCCGTTCACCGCGCGGTCGTAGTTGCGCGCGAAGTCGCCCTCGCGGCGCTCGATTTTGATGATGCGCGCGCCGGCGTCGGCCAGCCGGCTGGTGCAGTACGGCGCGGCGACCGCCTGTTCGAGCGCGACGACCAGCACGCCGTCGAGCGGGCGTGCTGGCGCGGCCGCATCAGGTGTGCCCGCAAAGTCGTCGTCGTGGCGTTGATCCATCGCTGCGTTCCCTTTGGTTGTTGGCAAAAGATGCGATTGTTGAAACGCGGCGCGCCGCGGCGCAATTGCCGATGCGCGAATCCAGCCTTGTCGCCACCGCAAGCCGACCGTTGCCGGCGCGTGAACACAGCATGTACGTCTTTGGAATAGTCACGGCGCGTGACGCTCGCGATAGTCCGCCCCAAACAAGTTCGACCCGCGGCGGCACACCCGCCGCGTCACCCTTGACCCCCGAGGAGACCTGCACCATGGCTGCCCAGAACCTGCTCACCGACCGCACCGTGATCGTCACCGGCGCCGCCACCGGAATCGGCCAGGCCTTCGCCGTCGGCTGCGCCGCCCAGGGCGCGAACGTCGTCATCGCTGACATGAGCACGGCCGATGAAACGGTCGCGCTGGTCGAGCAGGCCGGCGGCAAGGCGCTCGCGCTGAAGGTCGATGTGGCCGACGACGCCTCGACCCGCGCGATGGCGCAGGCCGCGCTCGACCGTTTCGGCCGCATCGACGGCCTCGTCAACAACGCCGCCTACTTTCGCGAGGTCAAGCTAACGCCGTTCGAGGAGCTCGACCCTGCGATCTGGGACCGCATCTTCGCCGTCAACGTGAAGGGCGTGTGGCAATGCTGCAAGGCGGTGATGCCGGCGATGCGCGAGCGCAAGAGCGGCTCGATCGTCAACATCGCGTCGGTCGTCGCGGTCGCCGGGCAACCGGGCTATCTGCATTACGTCGGTACCAAGGGCGCGGTGCTCTCGATGACCAAGGGGCTGGCGAAGGAGTGCGGCGCGAGCGGCGTGCGCGTCAACGTGATCGCACCCGGCTTCGTGATCACCGGCGCAACCAAGGACCGGCCGATCGAGTGGCAGCAGAGCTTCCTGAAGGCGCGCGCGATCTCGCGTGAACAGCGGCCCGAGGATCTGGTGGGCACCGCGTTGTACCTGCTGTCGGATCTGGCGGGTTTCGTCTCGGGCCAGACCATCGTCGTCGACGGCGGCCACATCATGTATTGAGCCCCCGCGGCCACAACAAACACGAGGAGACAAACACCATGAACGACATCATCCTGCACCACTACGCGTTCTCGACTTTCTCGGAGAAGGTGCGCCTCGCGCTCGGCCTGAAGGGCTTGGCCTACGGCTCGGTCGACATTCCCGGCCTGCCGCCGCGGCCCTTGCTCGAACCGTTGACGGGCGGCTACCGGCGCGCGCCGGTGCTGCAGATCGGCGCCGACATCTACTGCGACACGAACATCATCCTGCCGGCCCTGGAGCGGCTGTTCCCCGCGCCGCAGCACCCGAGCCTGTACCCGGCAGGAAGCGAAGGCGTGGCGCGCGGTCTCGCGTTCGCGTGGGATCGCGCGATGTGGATCCCGACGATCGGCGTGCTGACGCATTTCATCGGCGAACACATTCCGCCCGACTTCATCAAGGACCGCAAGGAAAGCTACCTCTACGTCGACATCAGCAAGGAGGCGATGGCGCCCGACCTGCCGCGCTATCGCCAGCACGTGACCGCGCAGTACGCGTGGCTGAAGACCGCGCTCACCGACGGCCGCCGCTTCGTGTTCGGCGAGCAGCCGAGCGCGCTCGACCTGACCTGCTACCAGACGATCTACCTGCTGCGCAAAAACTGCCCGGCCGAAGTCGATGCGATGCTCGGCATCGATGGCCCGCTGCCCGGCTGGTACGACCGCGTGACTGCGCTCGGCCACGGCACGCCGACGACGATGACATCCGAAGATGCGTTCTCCGCCGCCCGCGATGCGACGCCGCTGACGGTCTCGCATCTGCGCGGCAATGGCGACCCGAGCGGCCTGCCGGCCGGCGCGAAGGTCACCGTGACGCCCGACGACACCGCCCGCGTGCCGGTCAGCGGCACGCTGGTCGCGGCGAGCGACAGCGAGATCGTGATCCAGCGCCGCGACGCGCAGGCCGGCGATCTGCACCTGCACTTCCCCCGGCTCGGCTTCGACGTGTTGCCGGCCTGAATGACAAGCACGCCAAGGAGACAGCCATGAGCCTCGAATCGAACAAGCAACTCTGCCGCGACTACTTCACCGCCTTTCTCAAGCGCGACACCGCCTGGATGGCCGAGCACATCGCGCCGACATTCGTGCGCCACGACCCGGGCTTGCCGTTCGAGGTGCGCGGGCCGGAGGGCGTAGCGCAATTGCACGACGCATTGCTGCCGGCGTTCCCCGACATGCACCTGCCGCTCGAAGATTTCGTCGCCGAGGGCGAGAAGGTGCTGGTGCGGCTGCGCGTGAAGGGTACGCACACGGGCGCGTTCGGCGACATGGCGGCCACCGGCCACGCGATCGACATCGGCGTGCTCGACCTGTTCCAGATCCGCGACGGCGTGCTGATCGAGCACTGGGCGCTGCTCGACAACCTCGGCATGCTGAAGCAGCTCGGCGCGCTGCCGGCGTGATGGGCGCGGGCCGCCCGTCGACGGAAGGATGACGATGCAACTGCTGCTGAACACGACCTCGCCGTATGCGCG
>JANLUW010000394.1:0-2886 GCA_031363645.1 Rhizobacter sp.
TCAAGCCAGCCGGCCGTGACACTGCTTGTACTTTTTGCCGCTGCCGCACGGGCACGGGTCGTTGCGACCGACTTTCGGCACCTCGCCCACGGGCGTGGCCAGCTCGGCGCCTTGGCCGGGCTCGAAGGAAATGCTGCCGTCTTCGTTCGGGTGCGTGTAGGTGACGTTGCTGATGCGCTCGGCGCTCGCCTCGATGGCCTCGGCCGCCTGTGCAACTTCTTCTTGCGACTGGATGCGCACCGTCATCAGCACGCGGGTCACGTCCATCTTGACGACATCGAGCAGCTGTGAAAACAGCTCGAAAGCTTCGCGCTTGTATTCCTGCTTCGGGTTCTTCTGCGCATAGCCGCGCAGGTGGATGCCCTGGCGCAGGTAATCGAGTGCGGCGAGGTGCTCGCGCCAGTGCGAGTCGATCGACTGCAACAAAATCATGCGCATGAACGGCGTGAACTGCTCGAGCCCGACACGCTCGATCTTCTCGTTGAACAAGGCATCGGCGGTTTGCGTGACCTTCAGCGCGATCTCGTCGTCGGTGATGGACGCGCTCTTTTCGATCTCGGCTGTGAGCGGCAGCTCGACATGCCATTCGTCACGCAACACTTTTTCGAGGCCCGCCAGATCCCACTGTTCTTCGACGCTGTCGGCTGGCACGAAGGTGCGCACCACGTCGGTCATCGTGCTCTCGCGCAGGCTGGCGATTTGCTCTTTCAGGCTCGCGGCCTCGAGGATGTCGTTGCGCTGCTGGTAGATGACCTTGCGCTGGTCGTTGCTCACGTCATCGTATTCGAGCAGTTGCTTGCGCACGTCGAAATTGCGCGCTTCGACCTTGCGCTGTGCGCTCTCGATGCTGCGCGTGACGATGCCGGCCTCGATCGCCTCGCCGTCGGGCATCTTCAGCCGCTCCATGATCGCGCGCACACGGTCGCCAGCGAAGATGCGCATCAGCGAATCGTCGAGCGAGAGGTAGAAGCGCGACGAACCCGGATCGCCTTGCCGGCCGGAGCGGCCGCGCAACTGGTTGTCGATGCGGCGCGACTCGTGGCGTTCGGTCGCGATGATGCGCAGGCCGCCCCGGGCATTCACGTTGTCGTGCAGGCCCTGCCATTCGTCATGCAAAGTCTTCGAGCGCGCGGCCTTGTCGCCTTCGGTGACGGTCTCGTCGGCCGCGAAGATCTTGATCTGGTTCTCGACATTGCCGCCGAGCACGATGTCAGTGCCGCGACCGGCCATGTTGGTTGCGATCGTGATTACACCCGGTCGCCCGGCCTGCGCAACGATCTCGGCTTCACGCGCATGCTGCTTGGCGTTCAACACGTTGTGCGGCAGCTTCGCGGTTTGAAGCAGGCCCGAGATCAGCTCCGAGTTCTCGATCGAGGTCGTGCCCACCAGTACCGGCTGGCCGCGTTCGTGGCAGTTACGGATGTCTTTGATGACCGCCTCGAACTTCTCGCGGTTGGTTTTGTAGACAAGGTCGAGCTCGTCCTTGCGGATCGTCGGCTTGTTCGGCGGGATCACCACGGTCTCGAGCCCGTAGATTTCCTGGAACTCGTAGGCCTCGGTGTCGGCCGTGCCGGTCATGCCCGAGAGCTTGCCGTACATGCGGAAGTAGTTCTGGAACGTGATCGAGGCGAGCGTCTGGTTTTCGCTCTGAATCTGCACGCCTTCTTTCGCTTCGACGGCTTGGTGCAGGCCATCGCTCCAGCGCCGGCCGGTCATCAGCCGACCGGTGAATTCGTCGACGATCACGACCTCGCCGTCCTGCACGACGTAGTGCTGGTCGCGGTTGTAGAGGTGCTTAGCGCGCAGCGCCGCGTACACGTGGTGCATCAGCGTGATGTTGGCCGGGTCGTAGAGAGATGCACCTTCGGCCAACAAGCCGGCCTCGCCCAAGATTCGCTCGGCGTTCTCGTGGCCGTCTTCGGTCAGGAAGACCTGGTGGCTTTTTTCGTCGACGGTGAAGTCGCCCGGGTCGATCACGCCCTCGCCAGTGCGCAGGTCGAGCTCGCCGATTTGCTTCTTGAGTTGCGGCACGACGTCGTTGATGCGCACATACATCTCGGTGTGATCTTCGGCCTGGCCGCTGATGATCAACGGGGTGCGCGCTTCGTCGATCAGGATCGAATCGACCTCGTCGACGATCGCGTACGAGAGGCCGCGCGCGACGCGGTCGGCGACGTCTTGCACCATGTTGTCGCGCAGGTAGTCGAAGCCGAATTCGTTGTTGGTGCCGTAGGTCACATCGCAGGCGTAGGCGGCCTGCTTTTCTTCGCGGCTCATCTGTGCCAGGTTCACGCCGACCGTCAGGCCGAGGTAGGTGTAGAGCTGGCCCATCCACGCGGCGTCGCGCTGCACGAGGTAGTCGTTGACCGTGATCAGGTGAACGCCGTTGCCGGTGATCGCATTCAGGTAGACCGCGAGCGTGGCCGTCAGCGTCTTGCCTTCGCCGGTGCGCATTTCGGGGATCTTGCCGTCGTGCAGCACCATGCCGCCAATCAGTTGCACGTCGAAGTGGCGCATCTTCAGCACGCGTTTGCTGCCTTCGCGCACCACGGCGAAGGCCTCGGGCAGCATCTTGTCGAGCGCTTCACCGCCAGCAAAGCGCTGGCGGAATTCTCCGGTCTTCGCGACGAGCGATGCGTCGTCGAGTGCCTCGAACTGCGACTCCAGCGCGTTAACCTGCCCCACGACTTGCCGGTACTGCTTCAGCAGACGGTCATTGCGGCTACCGAAAATCGAAGTGAGAAGCTTGGGCAACATGCGGCGTCGGGGGGTTGGGAACAGGGCAGCAAGTCGCTGAACCGAATCGGCGCCATGTCGAATGGCGCGAACGCGGGGCGGCATTTGCCGGGTGTGCACTCTCGATGTGCGGGTCGGCGCGCACCAAAT
>JANLUW010000403.1:0-2687 GCA_031363645.1 Rhizobacter sp.
CACCGAGCCCTCGGCCGCGGCCACCCCGTTGCCGACCACGCCGACCGCGCCACCCGCACCCGAGGTGCCGACATCACCCGAAACCGCGGCGCCCGCCGAACCCGCTGCACCCGCACGCTCGATCGCGGTGAAGCCGCCGGCTGCCGAACCGAACTCGTCGGCACGGCCGGTGACCAGCGCCAGCGCACGCATCGCGCAGTCCGGCGGCCCGCGCGATGCGTGCGCCGGCCGCACCGAGTTCGCGCTCTACCGTTGCATGCTGCAGCAATGCCAGGCCAAGCGCTGGAGCAGCCATGCGCAGTGCGTGAAACTCAAGCGCGACGACCGGGTCGACTGAGCGCCGGGAGTTTTCGAATCGACTTCCGCTCATAGATGCCGCTGAACAGCGGCTGCACCCCGGCATGGCCGCGGTCGAAGCGCCGCGCGGACTTCATTGCGTCGGCAGAAAACCTTCGATCGACAAGTAGCGCTCGCCGGTGTCGTAGTTGAAGCCGAGCACGGTCGCGCCGGCCGGCAGGCTCGGCAGCTTCTGCGCGATCGCGGCCAGGGTGGCGCCCGACGAAATGCCGACCAACATGCCTTCCTCGCGTGCCGCGCGCCGCGCCATCTCGCGCGAGGCCTCGGCCTCGACCAGGATCACGCCGTCGAGCAGGTCGACGTGCAGGTTCTTCGGGATGAAGCCAGCGCCGATGCCCTGGATCGGGTGCGGGCTCGGCTTGCCGCCGCTGATGACCGGCGAGGCGGTCGGCTCGACCGCGAACACCTGCAGCTTCGGCCACATTTTTTTCAGCGCCACCGCGCACCCGGTGAGGTGCCCGCCGGTGCCCACGCCGGTGATCAGCGCGTCGATGCCGCTCGGAAAGTCGGCGGCGATTTCTTGTGCGGTGGTGCGCACGTGCACGTCGATGTTGGCGGGGTTCTCGAACTGTTGCGGCATCCAGCCGCCGGGCGTGGCGGCAAGCAGTTCAGTTGCGCGTGCAATCGAGCCGTTCATGCCCTTCTCGCGCGGCGTGAGCTCAAACTTCGCGCCGTAGGCCAGCATCAGGCGGCGGCGCTCGATGCTCATGCTGTCGGGCATCACGAGGATCAGCTTGTAGCCCTTGACCGCCGCGACCATCGCAAGGCCGACACCGGTGTTGCCGGAGGTCGGCTCGATGATCGTGCCGCCGGGTTGGAGCGCGCCCGAGGCTTCGGCCGCCTCGACCATCGCGACGGCGATGCGGTCCTTGATCGAGCCGCCAGGGTTCGATCGCTCGCTCTTGATGTAGACGCTGTGGGTGTTGCCGAACAAGCGGTTGATGCGGATGTGCGGCGTGTTGCCGATGGTGCTCAGGATGTCGTTGGCCAGCATGACGTTCTCCTCGGGTGGGTTTGCGATCATTATGTGCAAGGCTGGCCACCCCGTTCGCTTTGCGACAATGTCGCGATGCATGCACCGCTCCTCAACGACAGCTTTCTGCGCGCCTGCCTGCGCCAGCCCACCACGCACACGCCCGTCTGGCTGATGCGCCAAGCCGGGCGCTATCTGCCCGAGTACCGCGCCACACGCGCGAAGGCCGGCAGCTTCATGGGGCTGGCGACGAACACCGACTACGCGACCGAGGTCACGCTCCAGCCACTGGAGCGTTACGCGCTCGACGCGGCCATTTTGTTCAGCGACATCCTGACCGTGCCCGACGCAATGGGCCACGGCCTCTCGTCCGCGCTCGGGGAAGGCCCGAAGTTCGCGCACCCGGTGCGCGACGAAGCCGCGGTCGCGAAGCTCGAAGTGCCCGACATGAACAAGCTGCGCTACGTGTTCGATGCCGTCGCGTCGATCCGCAAGGCCTTGAACGGCCGGGTGCCGCTGATCGGTTTTTCGGGCAGCCCGTGGACGCTGGCCTGCTACATGGTCGAAGGCGCCGGCTCGGACGACTACCGGCTCGTCAAGACCATGATGTACAGCCGGCCCGACCTGATGCACCGCATGCTCGAAGTCAACGCCGCCGCGGTCGCGCAGTACCTGAACGCGCAGGTCGAAGCCGGCGCGCAGGCCGTGATGATTTTCGACAGCTGGGGCGGCGTGCTTGCCGACGGCGCGTTCCAGGAATTCAGCCTCGCTTACACGAAGCGGGTGCTGCAGCAGTTGAAGCGCGAGCACGACGGCCAGCGCATTCCGCACATCGTGTTCACCAAAGGCGGCGGGCTGTGGCTCGAAGAAATCGCCGCGGCGCAGCCCGATGTGGTCGGCCTCGACTGGACCGTCAACCTCGGCACCGCGCGTGCACGCGTCGGCGACAAAGTAGCGCTGCAGGGCAACATCGACCCGAACGTGCTGTTTGCCGGCCCGGCGCAAATTCGTGCGGAAGTCACGCGCACGTTGGAAAGTTACGGCGCGCCGGGCGGCCACATCTTCAACCTCGGCCACGGCATCAGCCAGCACACACCGCCCGAAAGCGTCAGCGTGCTGGTCGACACGGTTCACGAGGTCTCGAAATGTCTGCTCGCGCGGGGCTGATGCCGCCGCAAGGCGCCCCGAGCGGATTTTTCTTTTGCAGGTAAGTGAGCGCTCAGGCCTTGACTTATCCCCAAAATCGACCGTTCGCTCCGCAAGCCGTTTGCACTGCTGCTTTGCAGCATCGGAATTCCACCAATCGCTGCTAAGTCGTTGATTTAATTGGTGTGTGTCGGATGCCACGAAACCGGGC
>JANLUW010000428.1:0-2277 GCA_031363645.1 Rhizobacter sp.
GCGCAGGTGCTGGTGCACGGGCCGATGCACGATGCCGGGCGGGTCAGCACCGCCGAAATTTTTCATAACCTCGGCCTGCCGTTCGCGCGCAATGCCGACGAGATCGAAACCGGCTGGGCGCGCCGTGAGCCGGTGTTCATCGCGACTGCCGACCTTTGCCCACCACTGGCACGCCTGCTCGACGTGCGCCGCGTCGTCGGCCTGCGCAACTCCGGGCACACGATCGCGAAGGTGTTGGCGCCCTGCACCACCAGCGCGTGCCTGCGCGTCGTCAACTACACCCACCCCGAGTACGCGACGATGCTGGCCGAGTTTCTCGCGCACACAGGTGGCGATGCGGTGCTGTTGCGCGGCACCGAGGGCGAGCCGGTTGCCGACCCGCGCCGCGCGCCCAAGCTCGACGTGTTCATCGCGGGCCAGGCACGCGCCGATCTGTCGCGCGCCGCGCACGAAGGCGTGCTGACCGAGTTGCCGTTGCTGCCGCGCGCCTTCGACGCGGCCACCACCGCTGTCTATATCCAGGCGGTCGTCAGCGGCGAGAAGCCGGCACCTGGGCCGGTGACTCGGCAGGTCGAATGCCTGATGGCCGCGCTCGGCGCGATCGACCTGACGGCACCGCGGGTGCAGACCGCATGATGGCGGGAACGGTCTGGCTCGTCGGCGCCGGCCCGGGCGACCCGGAATTGCTGACGCTCAAGGCCGTGCGCGCGATCGGCCGCGCGACCGTGCTGCTGGTCGACGACCTGGTGAGCGACGCGGTGCTGTCCTTCGCCGCGCCGACCGCGCGCATCGTGCATGTCGGCAAACGCGGCGGCTGCCAAAGCACACCGCAAGCGTTCATCGACAAACTGATGGCTGCCGAGGCAATGAACGGCGAGACGGTGGTGCGGCTCAAGGGCGGCGACCCGTTCATCTTCGGCCGCGGCGGCGAAGAAGCCGAGCGGCTGCGCGCGCAGGGCATCGCGGTCGAGGTCGTCAACGGCATCACGGCGGGCCTGGCTGCAGTGACCTCGCTCGGCGTGCCGCTGACGCACCGCGAGCATGCGCATGGCGTGATTTTCGTGACTGCGCACGCGAGGGCCGATGGCGAGCCGGTCGACTGGCCCGCACTCGCCGCAGCGGCCGCGCAGGGTTTGACGCTTGTCATCTACATGGGCGTGACCTCGATCGAGGCATTGCAGTCGGGCCTGCTGCGAGGCATGCCTTCCGCCACACCCACCGCGGTCGTTCAACACGCTTCGCTGCCGCAGCAACGCCAACTGCTGTGCACGCTCGGCTCGTTGGCCGCCAGTGTGCGCGCCGAGGGCATCGGCAGCCCAGCGATCGTGATCGTCGGCGACGTGCTGCGGGGTGTGCGGAACCTGTCACGCACGGCTGCCGCAGCGCACGCGGCCTGACCCGAGCGCCCGACCTAGCGCCGCATAATCCCGGGCAAATCGCGCCTGGGAGGGCCACCATGAAGACCGAATTCAACAAGCTGAACCAGCTTACCGAATCACACGGCGCATTGCGTCCCGGCAAGGGGATGATCTCGGGCGTGATCGCGCTGTCGCTCGCGATCCTGTGCTTTCTGGGCGTGCTCGCCTTCCACTGGCCGCAATACCTGACGACACCGCAACTGCGCCAGTCATACAACGTCGACGTGATGCGCCAGTTGCTGTTCTGGTCGATGGTGATCGCGGGTGGGCTCTCGCTCTACAACATCATCGGCGGCCGCGCACGCTGGCTGGCGCTCGGTGCCTTCGTGCTGATCGGCCTGTCGCTCGGGCTCGGCGGGCACAAGGTGCCGGTCGACAGCAACTTTCCTGACCACACGCCGTACATCGGCCTCGACTGGTTCATCCTCGACCTGCTCGGCTCGACGCTGATCTTCATCTTCATCGAAAAGCTGTTCGCGCTGCGCAAGGACCAGTCGGTGTTCCGCCCCGAGTGGCAAACCGATTTCCACCACTTCATCGTCAACCACATGATCGTCGGCTTCGTGCTGCTGGCGACCAACCTGCTGGTGCACAAGCTGTTCGGCTGGGCCGCGCAAGACGGCATCCGCGGCTGGGTGGCGGGGCTGAATTTTTGGGCCGCGCTGTTCATGATCGTGCTGGTGGCCGACCTGGTGCAGTACGCCACGCACCGCGCCTACCACGAGGTGCCGCTGCTGTGGCGCCTGCATGCGGTGCACCACAGCGTCAAGAGCATGGACTGGCTGGCTGGCTCGCGCCAGCACATCCTGGAACTGATCATCACCCGCACGCTGGTGCTCGCGCCGATTTACGTGCTCGG